>CAYJBC010000036.1:9844-10401 GCA_964368535.1 uncultured Muribaculaceae bacterium | reverse complement strand
TTTACAGTTATAATTAATAATTCTTTAAAAGAAAAAGGAGAAAAACATGAAAATAGGCTTTGTAATAGTAAATTATAATGACTATAAAACTACGATTCGTTTAATTAATAATGTAAAAGATTATGAACTAATAAATGAAATAGTTGTTATAGATAATAATTCTACTGATAATTCATATCAAGAATTAATTAAGTGTGAGTTTAAGGATGTTGAAATTATTAAGAGTGATAAGAATGGTGGATATTCTTATGCGCTTAATTTAGGATGTAAATATTTAATAAACAAATATAACGAATGTAAAATATTTGTTAGTAATTCAGATATAATCATTGATTCAGAAAAAGATTTAAATGAAATGATTAATATATGTGATAAAGATAATGTAATAGTTGGACCAATAATCAATACTCATGGAGTTAAAAGTATGGGGTGGAAGATTCCTACTTGTAATGAAGAGATATTATTTAACATACCAATAATTCAAAAATGTATTATTAATAAACTTCATTATAAAAATATAGAAAAAGAAGTTGATGCAGTTTCTGGTTGTTTTTTCT
>CAYJBC010000036.1:0-9834 GCA_964368535.1 uncultured Muribaculaceae bacterium | reverse complement strand
ATTATGAAGAAAATATTTTAGGTATTAAAACTAAATTATTAAATAAAAAAGTTGTTATATCGGATGTAGAAGTAAAACATGATCATTCGGTTTCAATAGATAAAAATTTTAATAATTTAAATAAAGTTAAAATTCAAAAACAATCACAATATTATTTTGAAAAGGAATATAATAATGCAAATGCCTTGCAGTTAATATTATTAAAAATTACTGCAAATGTAACAATATTTTTATTAAAGATTAAATATATGATAAAAAAATAAAAGTGTTACAAATTGGGTGAATTAATTTAATTAAAAATAAATTGTACATATAATATTATAGATAAGAGGTATTATATGGAAGAGTTAGTTAAATTAGTTAGTGATTATGGATTTTTATTTATATTTATCACTATTATTGTTTATTTTTTTATTAAATATGGTGATAAGTATTTGCAAATAACTTTAAATAGGATGGAACATAAAAATTATATGATTGATAGTTTAACTAAAGCATTAGATAATTGCACTAATGTAATTGAGCATAATACTAAGGCTCTTGAAAATAATTCTGTTGTAATTAAAAATTACACGACCAATGCATATAAACTAGAAAATAAAATAGATTCACTTGTAAAAGAATTAAATGAAAAAGATATAAAAACTACTGAATTAATTACTGAAATAAAGATATTAAAAAATAAAATATAAAAAGGTTACTTAAATAAAGTAACCTTTTTAATTCTTGTTTTTATAATTATGTCCGTTGTTTCATCATATAAATCAACATTTTGTTTATAGAAAGATTCAAGAACATCTAAATTATTTGATAACATTTTATTTGTTTGTTTAAATAAAATATTACCAACAATTACATCTGATTGAGTATAATCTAATGCTTTATTTATGTTTTTTTTAGTATCATTACTATTATACAATGTATATGGTTGTTTAGATATATATATATGGCTGTGTTTTGTGAATAAAAGATTATTAATATTTTCATAAATAGCCATATTAGTTGGATCTAATATATATTTTAAATTATCATAAACTGCGAGAGTGATTAAATGATCTCCTGCAACATGAGAACATTGATCAACAGTTGAGTTTTCTATAACAGATAGATTATGTGCAGTAATACCACTATTTTTTAATACATCTGTAAGAAGTGTAGTATTATGCCTACAAACACCTCTACCAGCAAATATAGTCGAGCCAGAAAAATTTGTACAGTCAACAACGTTATTAAGAGAGTAGTTATATTTATGATTATGTGATAAATAACCTTCATTAACTAATTTTGTATGTAAAGAAAATATTTCATATGGATTTTCTAAACCAAATTCATTTGCTAATACTACAATATTTTTTACCATTGTTTCATACAGTTCTTTTAATTTTTTTGCATCTGTTGTATTATATATATTACTACTTAGTTTTGAAGCTATATATGCTCCTAAAAGTGATAATGCAGTGATTCCTAGAGCTTCATTTGCAATTGTCATACTAGTGCATCCAAGTACAATGCCTGAATGTAATGTAAATTTTTCCATATTTTCATAATATAAATATGGTACTTTATTTGTTATATCCTTTATTATATTTTTTGACATAAAAAATCCCCTTTAATGGGGATTATTTTATACTATTAGTTAATTTTTGTCAATTATTTTATATTTATTTCATAATCTTCATAATTAAGATTATCACTTACTATTTTAATGCTTGTAACATTTTTAAATCCTAGAGCCATAATATAAGCAAGTTCCATGTCAAAAACTACTGGTTCTTTGATATTGGTATCTAATACAAAGTCATTTGATGTAAGACAGGTAGTATCACCATCGTTTAGTATGTAAGATGGTTCGTTATATTCAACATTGGGATGATATAGAAGAGTTTTATTTATTTTAACAATTTCTCCTTTTGGTAATATATTACTTCCAACATATCCTATATTAAGTATCGGAGTATTTTTATCTAAATCTTTTAAACTTTCGATAACGTTTAGTCCACCGACACCTGTAATTATTATTTCTTCATCTTTAAGATTATATTCTTTTGCTAGTTTTACTTCATCATTCGTTGCTATTACTATCATTTTGCACCTCTTTTATATTTTACACTAAAAATTGTTTATATTCAAATAAAGTATGATATAATTTTTTTAGGGTGGTGCAGTATGGCAAAGTTTTATTCTTTAAATGATGAAGTTATTAAAAATGAATGGATGAGGTTAAATGAAATTGATTCAAAATTAGTAGTATTATATGGAAGTGGAAAGAGGTCCGTAATTGAAAACAATGAATTTTATAAAAATAATGGAATTTTAATTAGTTTTAATTCTAGTGGATTTTCTGAAAAAAGTTTTGATGAAAAATTTTTGAGACATTATTATGAATTATTATTCGCAATGAAGTTGATAAAATGTAATTTATCAGATGATTCGATAAAAAAGAAATATAGTGATGATTTATATTTTTTACTTAAGAATGTTGATGATTATATTAATTGTCAAATCTATAAAGATACTTCTTTTAGTCCTGATATTAAAACATTTGAATATACAGGAGCAATTGTTGATGAAATAAAAAATAAATATTCTAAAGAGAAAATTGGACTACTATTAAAGCGATTTGATGGTATCCATGGAAATAGTTCACGAATACAATTAATATTACAAGAATATTTTAAGTTATTTGATCAAACTATTGTAACTGCAGAAAACTGTGATGAGTATACTATTAGCAAGTTAACTAAAAGTGGCGCAAGTTTTTATCAAGTTAGTTATGGTATGAATTTTGACTTTGTTAAAAGTTTAGCACTAGAATATATAGATAATTATAATGAATATGTAGTTAATTATAATAATTCTGATGGTCATTATCGTTTACTAGGCATTAAAGATGTTGATGATATAGATGATATAATAAGTGAACTTGTAAATAGATGTAATGGTAATATAGCAATGATGATTGAAACAATAAGGGAATCGGTATCTGATTTTGAATGGAATAGGGGTACTATTACTTTAAAGAGCGCAGTAAGTCAAAATATAAATCAGAATTTATTGGATAAAAAAAATCTTGAAAAAAGTTCTTTGAAACATAAATTATATATTAAATAATACAAATGTGTATTCGTATTATTAAATGTGCTATAATATGTATATAATAAGAATTTCAAAAAAAGGTGGAAAGCGTATGGAAAAAAAATTTTTAAATTTTAATTTGCTATTTATATTTTTAATGTTTATTTCTATTATGTTTATTTCTATTGGTTATTCAGCATTGAATACTGAATTAACTATAAGTGGTGAAGCACTTGTACTTGCTAAAGGAGTAAAAATAACTGATATTACTCTTAAGGAAGCAACAAATGGTGGGTATGAAACATATTCATCACTCTTTACAGGTAATACTAGTAATTTTTTCATTACACTTCCAAATTTGGATTCAACGGTTACACTTTTAATTGAAGTAACAAATTATGATGATATTTATTATCATTTGAATTCTATTACAGAATCGACTGTACCTAGTGGTGATATAGGATATGAAATAGTTGATAAAGAAGCACAGTATTTTTTAGAAAATAGTGTTACAGTGCTGGAAATAAAATTTTTTCATAAAAACTCTACTGTAACTAGCACAGATATAGTACTTAATTTAAACTATGATTTCACAGAAGTTAATTATAGAAAAATTGATTATATAAGAACTACTGGTACTCAGTGGATGTATACAGGTTTGTTGAATACCGGAGATTATATTTTTGAAGATGAATTTTTAATGATTGATACTGGTGAAGGAAACAACAGTGGTTCATGGATAATAGGTGGAAGGGTAGATCCTAATTACTCATTAGGGGTATTTGTAAATAATATACAGGTAATAGCTGCTTATGGAACTACTACTCAGGTTTTAAGTCCAAAAGTTAGTGAAAATTTGTGGTATGAATTATACTTTTCTAGAGAAAGGCTAACTATCGGGGGGATAGATTATAATTTAACTGGAGAAAAAATTATACCAGAGGAAAAACAAGCTGAAATAATACTTGGGGGTAATTTGCTTGCGTATGATGGAGTGTCTGCAGATAATCGTAATATGCAAGGTATGAGAAAGTACTTTAAAGTTACTAATGCTGAAAATGGAGAGTTATTAAGGTATTTTATTCCAGTAATGTTGAATGGTACAAATGAAATTAGATATTGGGATGAAATAACTAACGAATTTTATGATAATGATGGAACTGGAGAATTTTTATATCCATAAAAGCCAAATCTTAGTATTTGGTTTTTTATTGAGTTGTTTAATTTGTTTTAAAAGGAATCTGTGTGTTTTAAGGTAACAATATATGTAGAAGGAGAGTTTATGGCAAAAATAAGTTCTGGTTTTTTTAATGAAATTGAATTATCAAATGAATTAAATGGAAAGAGTATTGGTAAGTCAAGTTTTATGTATAGAGAAATGTTGGAAAAATTATATGTTAATATAAATGATACTGATATTGTATATAGTGAGGTTTCTTTTGATAATAATAAATACATAAGTATTTAAACAACAAAAAATATTTGAAATTGCTGATGGACAGATTTATATTTAAGGGTACTAGAGAATTTGTGAATGTAGTAGATGGTATTATACATGGAGATAAAAGTTATTTTATGTTTTATTCCTCTAAGGAAATAATAAAAATTTTAGAACATCACCTTAATAAGAATAGTACTGGAGTTCACATTTCTTGTTTATTTATTTCGCCTTTTACTAGATGTTTGAATAAAAATCCAAAGTATTCCTCAACTAGAAATAATATTCAAGTAAAATGGTATAATATATTTGATGATTATATGTTGATGGAAATGAATGAATTTATTAATAAATAATTATACTATGTTCTTAGTAAGCTGACCACGGGTCTATCCGGACATAAAAAAACTAAGTATCTTTTGATACTTAGTATATTTTTTATGGAGCGGATAGGGGGAATCGAACCCCCGTGGTCAGCTTGGAAGGCTGAAGTTCTACCATTAAACTACATCCGCATGTAAAAATTATAGCAAATAATACTCAGTAATTCAAGTAAAATTCAGCCTTTTAAGCTAAAAAAATTAAGAAAACATAAAAAAACGCATAAAAATGCGTCTTTTTTAGTTGTTTTTTATCCAATTTCTTACTTGCTCAGCATCATCTAAATGAATTTTTTCGTGTCCTATGATTTGATAATCTTCATGTCCTTTACCTAAAATTAGTAAAATATCACCAGTTTCAAGCATTTCTATGCCTTCTTTTATAGCCGTTTCTCTATCATGAATAACTTTGTAATTATCTTTAGTAACGCCTTCTAGGATATCTTTCATAATTAATTTTTCATCTTCAGTTCTTGGGTTATCATTAGTATATATTACAAAATCACTAAGTGTTGATGCAATGTTCCCCATAATAGGTCTTTTCTTTGGATCTCTGTCACCACCACAACCAATAATTGTAATTACTTTTCCTGTTTTTAATTCATTATAAGCAGTAATCACTTTTTCAACTGCATCTGGAGTATGAGCATAATCAATAACGGCGAATCCATTGTTTACTTTAATGGTTTCACATCTTCCTTTTGGGGGTATAATTTCACTTGATATGTTTAAAATTTCCTCAATTGTAAAGCCAATACTATTTATTAATGCAAGTGATGTCAAGTAATTGTATATATTAAATTTACTTGTCAAATTAATTGTTGTAGTATATTCTTTATTGTTAAAACTGAAATCTAAAATTATTTCAGCTGCGGTAATGGAATAACTAAGTATTTTATAGTCGCCATTTGATCCGATAGTTTTGGCTGTTTGAAACTTTTGTGTAAAATATTTACCATATTCATCGTCAATATTTACAATAAAATTTCCGTTAGACTTTATGTAATCAATTAATTTTAATTTTTCATTTAGATAATTTTGCATATTTTCATGATAATCTAAATGATCTTGTGTTAAATTAGTAAATGCACCACATGTAATTTTTAGTCCTGCGATTCTTTTCATTGAAAGAGCATGTGAACTTACTTCCATTACTACGTGAGTACTTCCTAATTCTATAGCTTTATATAATAGTTTGTATAAAGTTAGGATATCAGGCGTTGTATTATCAAGTTCGAAAGATTCTTTACTATTGTAAAAACCTATTGTTCCAATGTAAGATGCATTAATATTTAAAATGTTAAGCATTTGATATGTTAAATAACAAGTAGTGGTTTTTCCATTTGTACCAGTAACACCTATTATAGTAAGTTTTTCTAACTCTTTACTATATTCTTCTACTAATTTTTCATTTAAAAATTTAGCTGCATTATCTACTATAACTACAGGTACACTTGCTGTAATATCTTTTTCTGCGATGATTTCACTTGCACCATTTTCTATAGCTTTATTAATATAATCATGGCCATCTACCTTGTGTCCTTTAATGGCAACGAAAGTTTGACCAGGTAAAATTTTTCTTGAATCAGTTTCATATTTAATCATTTTGATTCCTCCTTAGTTCTATTATATTTATTTGTGTCAAAAAAATCAATTGTAATATGGAAAAAAGATAATAATTATGTTACAATTGTAATAATAGAAGGGTGATCGTGTGGCTGAACTTAAAGATAATTTTAAATATGAAGTAAGAAACATTATGCCAGATAAGTCTGTAGTATTTACTGGTAAGCATTATCGTATAACTGTTTTAAGTGAACGTTTAATTAGGCTTGAATATAGTAAAAAGTCTACGTTTTTTAATGAAAAAACTACACTTGTTAACACAAGAACTTTTGAAAAGCCTAATTTTGAAATGTTTGATGATGATAAATCAATTAGTATAAGTACTAGGTATTTTGCATTGTCATATTTAAAGAATAAACCTTTTAAAGGTTCCGGTTTTTCACCTGAATCTAATCTTAAGATTAATTTAATTGGTACAGATAAAGTTTGGTATTATAAGCATCCTGAGGTAAGAAATTTTAAAGGTAGTGCAGTTAGTTTAGATGAATTTAATAGTGTAAAACTAGATAAAGGATTATATTCAGTAGATGGTTTTGTGTCGATAGATGATTCAAATAATATGAAAATTAATCAAAATGGTTTTTTGGAAGAACGTGATGATGAAAATATAGATATCTATGTATTTATGTATAAAAAAGATTTTGGATTATGTTTAAGTGATTATTTTAAATTAACTTCTTATCCACCAATGCTTCCAAAATATGCATTAGGTATATGGTGGAATAGAGATAGAATTTATAATGAAGCTGATGTATACAGAATTATAAAATTATTTAAAAAATATGAAATACCTTTATCTGTTATGTTATTAAGTGAATTTTGGCATGTGAAGGATAAAACTAATTATAATAAGTATAAATCTGGTTATACATTTAATAAAGAGTTATATAATGATCCAGTATCATTCATAAATAATTTACATGATAAAAATATTTATTTAGGTTTGAATTTAGATCCTAGTGAAGGTGTATCTGCACTAGAACCTGCCTTTAAAGAATTTGCTTCAGCTTATCCAGTAGATAATATGAAAAATGTTAGTTTAAATTTAACGGATAATAATTTTATTCAAATGTTTATGGATAAATTAATTTATCCACTTAATAATTTAGGTGTAGACTTTTATTGGATGGATTATAATAAGAATATTAAAAATATAGATATATTAAATTATTATTTATATAATAGTTTAAAAGAAGATAAAAATAATCGAAAATTTTTGTTATCTAGAAACTCTGGAATTGCATCACATAAGTATGGTGTACATTATTCTGGAGAAACTATAGTAGATTTTAAAACGTTAAATTATTTACCACAATTTAATTCTAGTTCAAGTAATATAGGTCTTTCTTGGTGGAGTCATGATGTAGGAGGTTTTAAAGGTGGTATTGAAGATAGTGAACTTTATTTAAGATATGTTCAGTTTTCATGTTTTAGTCCAATATTTAGATTTAGTGCGAAAAGGGGACCATATTATAAAAGAGAACCTTGGCTTTGGGATGTAAAGACCCAAACTATTGTTAAGTCATATTGTCAAATGAGATATAAATTAATGCCATACTTATACTCTGAAAATTATTTTTATCATAAAACTGGTATGCCAATAGTACAGCCTTTATACTATATTAATCCTGAAATATATGATGAACCAACATATAAAAATGAGTATTACTTTGGTTCGGAATTTATAGTAGCGCCGATAACTAAAACTAAAAACTTAGTTATGAATAGATCTGTTGAAAGAATATATTTACCTGATGGTGTTTGGTATGATTTTGAAACTGGTAAGAAATTTATTGGGGATAAAAGATATGTTACTTTTTATAAAGATGAAAATTATCCAGTGTTTGTTAAAGCTGGGGCAGTTGTACCTTTATCAGTTTTAGGAGATGAAGCTAATAATTTAAATAATCCAGTAAATATGGAACTTAATATATTTCCTGGTAAGAGTAATGTTTATCAGTTATATGAAGATGATGGTATAAGTAATGCGTATGAAAATGGAGATTACCATATTACTGCGATTGAGTATAATTATATGGCTAATAACTATACTCTTATAATCAGACCTCTTGAAGGTACAACTGAAGTATTGCCACCTCTTAGAAATTATTTTATTAAATTTAGGAATACTAAAGAAGCTAGTGAAGTATCAGTTTATTTAAATGGTGATGCTGCGAGTAATCGTATTGAAAAATATTTTGATGATGTTAACTTTATTATTAAGATATACGATGTTGATGTAACTAAACAATTAACTATTAATTGTAGAGGAAGCAATATTGAAATAGATGCAGTAAGAATAATAAATGAAGATATTAACTCAATTATAAATGATTTAAAAATACAAACTGATTTAAAAGAAAAAATAGCTAATATTATATTTAGTACTATGTCAATTAAGAAAAAACGTATAGAAATAAGAAAACTAAAGAAAGATAAATTAGATTATAAATTTATTAATATGTTCCTTAATTTACTTGAATATATGTCGGAAATATAATATAATACATTTAAGCAGATGAAAAAAGAGTAGTAAATTTATTTGATTTTTAGAGAGTTAATGGTTGGTGTAAATTAATAATTAAATATTTTGAACTTGCTTTTGGATGTAATGGGGTAACTTCCTTAAAGGTTTATAAGAATAAAATAAGGTGGTACCACGAGTAATTTCGTCCTTTGGTAACCATCTTTTTATTTTAGAAAAAGGAGTTTATATGCAATACTTAGATTTATATATATTATTTTATTTAATCATATTTTTAGTGATATTTTTACTAGATTATTTTTTACTACTCAAACCTAAATATGAAATTTATAATGGTATTAAGAAGGCTAAAAAGAAAAAGAAAATAGAAGTAATGGAAGTAGAATATTTAGTTATGAAATTTAAGCTAAATAAAAGTAAATTATACTCTAGATGGGTAATGCTTTGGATAGCTTTTATAAATGCAGTTATTATAACTATAGTATCTGTAACTGTATCATTAATTCCTGTTGAAATGATTTTTCAATTTTTAATAGGTTTTGTGGTATTATTTGGTTTAATATATTCATTATATGAATTATTTGGAAGATATTTAATAAAGAAAGGATTAGATTAATATGAATTTTAAAGAAAATGAAATAAAATGGCAAAGAATATGGTCTGATAATAAATATTTTGAGGCTAAGAATGATAGTGAAAAGGAAAAATATTACATACTAGTAGAGTTTCCTTATCCATCAGGTTCAGGTCTTCATGTAGGACACGTTAAAAGTTATAGTGCTTTAGATTCTATGGCAAGAATGAAAAGAATGCAAGGATATAATGTATTA
>CAYJBC010000035.1:0-10683 GCA_964368535.1 uncultured Muribaculaceae bacterium | reverse complement strand
TGTAGCATCAATAAATTGATACTACTTTTTATTTGTGTTAAAATGTAAATAGATATGAGGATTTACGATACAATGAAAATAGGTATAATTGCGGACATTCATGGAAATATTTATGCTTTGAATGAAGTGTTAAAAAGATTTGATGATGAAAAAATTGATAAAATTATAATTGTTGGAGATATGATTGGTATAGGACCATGCTCTGAAGAAGTTATGCAAATAATAATTAACAATTACAATAATAACAAAGTAATAATTGTAAATGGTAATCATGAACATTATTATATTGACGGTTTGCCTGAAGTGGTACATGGTAATAGAAAATTGAGTCAAGAGGAAATTGATAATCATAAGTGGACAGCCAACTCTCTTAGTTTATATACAAAGACTTTTTTAGAAAGTATTAAAGACACCGAAATAATTTCATTATTTAATAAAAGAATATTTATTAATCATTACCCAATCAAAAAGGATCGTAAATTTATTGAGAAACCTAGCTATAGCGAATGTAATTGTCTATTTGAACATAATAAGTGTGATATTATAATTTATGGTCATACTCATAAATCAAATGTGGTAAATGGTAAAAAAATGTTTATTAATCCAGGAAGTTTAGGAGTATTAAATGCGAACAAAAATGGAGAGTACGCTATATTAACTATTGCTGAGGATTCTATTGATTGTCAAATAATGGAAATAAAGTATAATGTAAATGATTTAATATATAAAATTAGGGAGTTAAAATATCCTATGAGTGAGAAAATATTAAATATATTTTATAGCTGAAAATTGTATGGATTGTAATTTAAAACTGTTTGTTATTCAATTTTTTTAGTCGCTAGCTGATATACCATAAAGAATATGAAAGGATTATAATATATGTTGGAAATAAATAATTTAAAGATAACTAAAATAAATGATCAAAGAACACTTATCGATAATTTTAACTTAGTTTTAAATAAAGATGATAAGATAGCTATTATAGGAGAAGAGGGAAATGGGAAAAGCACTTTAATAAAAGCAATATATAATAGAAAAGAAGTAGAAAAATATTGTCATATAACAGGTAGTATAAAATTTCAAGGAAGAATTGGTTATTTAGAGCAAATTTTAGATCAAAAATGGAATGATACGTTACTAAATGATTATTTTTTAATGGAAAATTATGACAGTGAGGTAGATTATTCAAAATATAATGAACTAAATAAAATTGCTAATTATTTAGTTCAAGTGAAGCTTGATCCTAAGATTTTAAATACTAATCAAATTATTAGTACACTTTCAGGCGGTGAAAAAGTTAAACTTCAATTAGCTAAAATAATTTCTAGTAGTCCAGATATTTTAATCTTAGATGAGCCAACAAATGATTTAGATATAGAAACTCTTGAATGGCTTGAACAATTTATTATTAATTCTAAACTTCCTATTTTATTTATATCTCATGACGAAACACTTTTAGAAAGATGTGCTAATGGTATAATTCATATCGAGCAAATAAAACGAAAAACTGAGTGTAGATTTACTATTGAACGTATAAAATATAGAGAATATATTGAAAAAAGATGTCTTTTATTAGATAAACAGGAAAGTGTTGCCCGTAAGCAAAGAAGCAATTATAAAAAACAACAGGAAGTATTTAATTCGATATATCAAAAAGTTGAACATAAGCAAAATTCAATTACAAGAGCAGATCCACACGGAGGATATTTACTTAAAAAGAAAATGAAATCTTTAAAATCACAAGAGAAGAGATATAATAGGGAAGTTGAAGACTTTGAAGAGATGCCAGAAGTTGAAGAACAAATAAATATTTCATTTTCTGATATAATAAAAGTACCTAATGGTAAGGTAATAATAGATTTAGATATACCGAAACTTACTATTGGAAATAAAATACTAGCAAGCAATATCAAATTTAAAATAACTGGGTCAACTAAAAATGTGATTCTTGGAAAAAATGGAATAGGAAAAACTAGTTTGCTTAAAGAAGTATACAAACAACTAAACTTAAGAAAAGATATAATACTTGGATATATGCCTCAAGACTATGATTTGTATTTACCTCATAATAAGACACCAATTGATTATCTTAATACTTCGACTTCAAAAGAAAGTATAACTGTTGCTAGAACATATCTAGGTAGTATGAAGTTTAATGAAGAAGAAATGCTAACAACTATAGATAATCTAAGCGGAGGTCAAAAAGCTAAACTATTTTTAATTAAACTAGTATTAGATAGATGTAATGTTTTATTACTCGATGAACCAACAAGAAACTTATCTCCATTATCTAATCCAATTATCCGGGAGATATTAAAAACGTTTCAGGGAACTATAATAAGCATCTCTCACGATAGAAAATATATTGAAGAAGTATGTGACAATATTTATGAATTAACTAAAGATGGTATACTATTAAAATAAATGAATGTTATAATTCTAATATAAAAATTATTTATATAATATTCTAACATTCTAAGAAAAGTAAAGACTTTAATTACTGATATTCTACGGAACGTGGGTGTTATTTTCTTAGTAAAATTTGTATGATAATTGTGTAAGGAGGAAAGATATGAACCAAATTGAAATAGGTAAGTTTATTGCCAAAGAACGCAAATTAAAAAATTACACACAAAAACAATTATCGGAAAGGCTTGCTGTCAGCGACAAAACAGTATCTAAATGGGAATGTGGAAATGGGTTCCCGGAAGTATCACTTCTACTTCCATTATGTAATGAATTAGATATTACTGTAAATGAGCTTTTATCGGCAAAGCGATTATCTGACGATAATTATAAACAGAAAGCTGAGGAAAATATTATGAATTTAATTAAAGAAAAAGAAGAAAATCAGAAAAAGTGGAAATCAATGATAGTAACCGGTGTTATCTCTACAGTTTCATTTTTAACATTGATTATGATAGTTGCACTTTATTCTGAAGTAATTAGCCTGCCAGCGAAAATAATTATTGTGACAATCGCAGTTGCGATATTCGTTGTTGGGTTATATTCAGCAATGCAAAATGAGAGAACTATTGGATATTACAAATGTTCTAATTGTGGTACATTATTTGTTCCTACTATGAAAGACTATACTTTTGCTTTTCATATGGCATCTACAAGAAAACTCAAATGCCCTCATTGTGGTATTAAAAAATATTGTAAAAAAGTCATGTCAAAAAATAAATGAGTCTTTTTATGAGCATAACACGAAGTGAAAGAAACACATTAGAGTAATCTAGTGTGTTTTTTTGATATATAGAAAAGTAAAATTAAATAACTTTTAAATATGAAAATGCATATACCTCTTGCTCTCGACTTTCTAAATAAAATAAAATAAAATATGATATAATTTAAACGAGATTTTAAGAAGCAAAGATTAATAAAGGAGTGAACATTATGGATATGTATCAAAAAAGAATACAAAGAAGAGAAAAAAGAGAAAAAACTGTAGAAGAAAATAAAAGTCCAACATCGACTAATATAAACTAGGGTATATGGATTTAAATAAAACCTCGCACAAACCTTTTGTTTATAAGGTTTTTTCAAAAAAAGTTTTTACACATTTGGTATTATTAGTGTGTTAGAATGTAATGTGATATAATTATTTTTAAGAAATGAGGAGATTATATGGAAAATGTTACTTTTATTCCAGCTGAATATATTTTAGGGAATATAATGGTAGCTATGTATAAAATTGGTGTTGAAAAGATATCGGTTAGAGAATTGTTTGAAATAAGTTCTTTCGTGCAGCAAAGTGCGAATGAAAGCAACGCGAATATTGTTATTTTATTAGATTCATCTAAAATAAATGATTTGAAATTGAACTTTTCTGAATATTTTACAATAAATGACGAATTTGATTTTGTTGAGATTAATTCTGAAAGAAATATTGTTGATTTACAAGCAAGGTTTATTGGGTACATACCCTTTGAATCCTTAATTTTTCTTATCCAACAAATAAATGAATATATTGTATTAAAAAATAATACTGAAAATAATAATATAAATTTATTGCATTTCCAGAAAGGGAAAAAGAAAATATGAAATATAGTGATAAAAAAATCAGATGTAAATGGTGTCCAAGTAATAATGAATTGTATATAAAATATCATGATGAAGAATGGGGTAACTATAGAGTAGATGATCACCATTTATTTGAAATGTTAATACTTGAATCTTTTCATGCTGGCTTATCTTGGGAATGTGTTTTAAAAAAAAGAGATTATTTTAGAGAGGCTTATGACAATTTCGAACTTGAAAAGGTAATTAAATTTGATGAAAAAAAACAAGAAGAATTGAGAAGTAATGCTAATATTATAAGAAATAAGTTAAAAATAAAAGCATCAGTAAATAATGCAATTATCTTTAAGGCCCTAATAGATGAGCATGGTTCATTTTACAATTATTTAAAAAAATTTATTGGTGATAAAGTTATGTATGAAGAAGGAAAAACTCATTCGGAAATATCAGATAATATTTCTAAAGATTTATTTAAAAGAGGAATGAGATTTGTAGGAACAGTTATAATATACTCTTATCTTCAAGCAGTAGGTATAATTAATTCACACGAAAAAGAATGCTTTTTATATAAGAAATAAATACTGGAAATGTTGTATATATTTGCGAAATAATAGAATGCTATAATCAATTAGCATTTTTTTTGTGATAATATATGATATAATTAATTAAATTATTATTAAATCACGGAGGTAAATAATTATGGATATGTATCAAAAAAGAAAACAAAGAAAAGAAAAAAGAGAACAAAATGTTGAAGAAAACAAAAATCCAACATCGACTAATATAAACTGGTTTCCAGGTCATATGGCTAAAACTAAAAGACAAATAAAAGAAAATATCAAATTAATAGATATTGTTTTTGAAGTTATAGATTCTAGATTACCTGTATCATCTAAAATAAAAGATATAGATGATATTATAAGAAAGAAAAAACATATATTAATAATGACTAAAAAAGATTTGTGTGACATTAATGTTACAAACAAATGGGTGGAATATTATACTAAACAAGGGTTAAATGTTTTATTAATGGATTTACTAAATAATAAAGACTACAAAAAACTTCTTGATTTAGTTAAAAATCTTACATCTGATATACAAGATAAAAGAAGTGATAAAGGCTTACTTGATAAAGAAATTAAAGCTTTAGTTGTTGGTGTTCCAAACGCTGGTAAAAGTACTTTAATAAACACTTTAGTTGGTAAAGCAGTAGCTGTTACAGGTAACAAGCCTGGAGTAACAAAACAAGTTAATTGGCTTAAAACTGGGGATAATTTATTACTTTTAGATACTCCTGGTATTTTATGGCCTAAACTTGATAATGATAAAATTGCACTTAACTTAGCTAGTTTATCAGCGATTAAAAGTGATGTATTTGATATAAATGAAATAGGTTTTCATATACTTACTACATTGCAAGAAAATTATCCTGAAATTATAAAAGAAAAATATAATATTGATCCAAATATAGATGTCATGGAAATGTATGATTTAATTGGTAGACATATGGGCGCGATTAAAAGTAGTGAAATTGATTATGATAGAGTAAGTACAAGAGTATACAACGATGTGGTTAGTGGTAAAATAAAAGGAATTACTTTTGATATATGGAAGTAAATTTATTAGAATTCGAAAAACAGTGTTATAAAAAAGGATGTAAGTATATTGCGGGAACTGATGAGGCTGGTAGAGGACCTTTAGCTGGACCAGTAGTTGCTGCAGCGGTAATACTTCCTAAAAATTATAAATTAGAAGGACTTAATGATTCTAAAAAGCTAACTGAGAAGAAAAGAGATAAGTTTTATGATATTATTATAAAGGATGCAATAAGTTATCATATAAGTGTAATTAATCCTAGTATAATCGATGAAATAAATATATATCAAGCAAGCAAAAAAGGCATGATAGACGCAATAAATAATTTAAGTGTTACACCTGATTTTATATTAACAGATGCAATGCCACTTGATTGTGAAAATCATTTATCAATTATTAAAGGAGATGCAAAAAGTATAACTATTGCGGCTGCTTCAGTACTTGCTAAAGTAACTAGAGATAATATAATGAAAGAATTAAATAAACGGTATCCTTTATACGAATTTGACAAACATAAGGGTTATCCGACAAAAAAACATATTGAAATTATAGAAAAGTATGGCATAATAGAAGATGTATACAGATTTACTTTTAGGCCTGTAATGAATATGAAAGTAAATAAATCGAAAGGAATAAAATGAAGTTAGTAATAGTGGAATCACCAGCTAAATGTAAAACAATTGAAAAATATCTAGGAAGTGACTTTAAAGTATTATCTAGTAAGGGACACATTAGAGATTTAACAACTACTGGTAAATATGGTTTAGGTATAGATGTTGAAAATAATTTTGAACCTAAGTACGATATAATTAAGGGTAAGAAAAAAGATGTTAGTGCTTTAAAAAAAGAAGCTAAAGCGGCAGATAAAATATATCTTGCAACCGATCCAGATAGAGAAGGTGAAAATATTTCTTGGCATCTATATGATGAACTTGATATAAAAGATAATAAATATGAACGAGTTGTTTTTAATGAAATAACTAAAACAGTAGTTCAAAGCGCAATGGAGAACACTGGTAAAATAGATATGGATCTTGTTAAATCAGGTGAAACAAGAAGGTTTTTAGATAGAATTATAGGTTTTAGATTATCTAAGCTTATGCAAAGTAAAACTAGTGGTAAATCTGCTGGTAGAGTGCAAAGTGTTGCTTTAAAATTAATTGTTGATAGAGAAAGAGAAATACAAGCGTTTGTTCCTGAAGAATATTGGACAATAGATGCAATATTTGATGAATTTAAAGCTAGTTTAGATAAATATAAAAATGAAGAAATTAAAATTAATAATGAAAAAGAAGCTGACAAAGTATTAAATCAGTTAAATAAGGAATTTAAAATTGATAGTATTACTGAAAAAGATAAGAAGAAGTCATCTAGAGAACCATTTAAAACCTCTACTTTACAGCAAACAGCAGCAGCTAAGATTTCTTTTGCACCATCTAAAACAATGAGTGTTGCTCAAAAACTATATGAAGGTATTGATATTGGATCTGAAACTACTGGTCTTATAACATATATGCGTACTGATAGTATTCGTATGTCTGATGATTTTATTAAACAAACATACGCTTATATTGATTCTGTTTATGGAAAAGAATATGTAGGTTATGTTAAAAAAGGCAAAAAAAATGAAAACATGCAAGATGCTCATGAAGGTATTAGACCAACTAATATAAATAATACACCAGATAAAATGAAAAAATATTTAAGTACCGATGAACATAAGTTATATTCTTTAGTTTATTACAGAGCATTAGCATCACTTATGATTGATGCTAAACTAAAAACAACAACAATAATTTTAGAAAATAATGAATATACATTTAAAACTACAGGCAGTGTACTTGTATTTGATGGTTACTTAAAAGTTTATTCAAAATATGAAGATCAAGAAGATGTAATACTTCCTAAATTTGAAAATGATAGTGCTGTGCTAATATCAAATGATATTAATAAACTGCAACATTTTACTAAACCATTACCTAGATTTAATGAATCGTCTTTGATTAAAGAGTTAGAAGCATTAGGAATAGGAAGACCATCAACTTATGCGACTATTATTTATACGATTAAACAAAGAGGATATGCTCTTTTAGAGGATAAAAAGTTTGTTCCAACTGAAATAGGTTTTGAAACTACTGATAAATTACAAGAGTTTTTCTCATCTATTATAAATGTTGATTATACAGCTAAAATGGAAGAAGACTTAGATCTTATAGCAGAAGCAAAAGAGGATAATTTAAAAATCCTTAAAGAGTTTTATACAGAGTTTGAGCCTCTTGTAAAAAAAGCTTTTGATGAAATGGAAAAGAAACCTGCTGAAGAAACTGGAGAAGCATGCCCTGAATGTGGTAAGCCTCTTGTTATAAGAAAAGGACGTTATGGTGAATTCATTGCTTGTGGAAACTATCCTGAATGTAAATACATAAAAAAGGAAGAAAAAGAAGTTAAAGTAGTAATGGATTGTCCTAAATGTTCAGGTAAAATAGTTGAAAGAACTACTAGAAAAGGAAAAATATTTTGGGGATGTAATAATTATCCTAAATGCAAATATGCCTCATGGTATTTACCACTTGATAAAAAATGCGATAAATGCAAAGAGAATTTAGTTTTAAAAAATGATGAAGAAATATGTCCTAACTGTGATGCAGATGACAAAAAATAACAGATGAGTTTAATCATCTGTTTTTTATTATTTCATTTGCACATTTTGAATAAGTTCTAAGAAGATTACCTGAACCAAGTAATGTACCTCCAAAATATCTTACAATAATTATTATACAGTTATTTAAATTATTTCTATCTATAACATTATATATTGGTAGACCTGCGGTGCCTTTAGGTTCGCCGTCATCAGTCTTTTTAATCATACTACCAACCTTATAACAGTATGTGATATGATTTGCTTTTTTATGGTTTTTTTTCATTTCATTTAAAATAAAATCTATATCATTTTTGGAACTCACTTCATAATAATAAGATATAAATTTAGATTTTTTGATTTCGATTGTTAATTCATTTAATAATTTCATAATAATATTATATCTTATTTTATTAAATTTGTGTATAATATAGTTGTGATTAGTTATGGATGAGAAATTAAAATTAATACCAGATTTACCAGGTTCTTATCAAATGTATGATAAAGATGGGATAATAATTTATGTAGGTAAAGCTAAAAACTTAAAAAAACGTGTTAAATCATATTTTAAAGGTACTGTAACAGGTAAAACTTTAATGATGGTTAATGAAGTAGTGGACTTTAAGTATATTACAACTTCAAGTGAACTTGAAGCTTTTATACTTGAACTTAATTTAATAAAAAAATATAATCCTAAGTATAACATTTTACTAAAAGATGATAAAACTTACCCCTATATAGAATATATATCAAAACCTTTTCCAGTAGTTAAAGTATCTAGATATTTAAAAGTAAAGAAAAGCGATAAAAAAAGTTTGTTTGGACCGTATCCAAATGCTTATGCAGCAAGAAGGATAGTAAATTTATTAAACAGAATTTATCCTTTAAAAAAATGTGAAGGTAATCCTAAAAATATTTGTTTATATTATCATATAGATGAGTGTTTAGGTTATTGTTCGAAAGAATTAGATCAAAGTAGAGTTTTACAAATGGAAAATGAAATTCTTTCTTTTTTAAGAGGTAATGAAGAAGTCATAAAAAATAAAATATTGGATAGAATTGATTATTATTCAAAACAATTAAATTTTGAAGTTGCTTTAGATCTTAAAAATGAACTAAAGTATATCGAAATAGTTATGGCAAAACAAAAGGTAGAACTAAATGATTTAACTAATAGAGATATAATAGGTTATCATGTCGAAAAAGGAATGGTATGTATTCAAATACTATTTATAAGAAGTGGAAAAATAGTTGGAGGATCGAGTAACATACTATATGTTATAGCTGATTTGTATGATGAAATTGCCTCATATATATTATCTTTTTATCAAAAGCATGAAATTCCAACAGAAATTATGATATGTGATAATATTAATAATAGTATTATTAGTGAACTATTAAATACTAGAGTAGTTACTCCAGAGCGTGGGAAAAAGAAAAAACTATGTAATATGGCTGGAGACAATGCTAAAATCACTTTAAAAAATGAAATAGAGTTAATTAATCGTAAAGAAGAAAAAACTTTAGGTGCGAATACAAGACTTGGTGAACTTTTAAATATGAATATTCATAGAATAGATGCATTCGATAATTCTAATTTATTTGGATCTTTTTCTGTAAGTGGTATGGTAGTGTTTATAAATGGGAAACCTAATAAAAATGAATACCGTAAGTATAAAATTAGTGTAGATAAAAATGATGATTATAACACAATGAGAGAGGTTGTTTTTAGAAGGTATTCAAAAAACGAAAATTTACCATCTCTTATAATTGTAGATGGTGGTGTTAATCAAATAAATGCTGCGAAGGATATATTATCTAAACTACATTTAAATATTAAAGTAGTAGGTCTTAAAAAAGATAATAAACATACAACTAAAGCTTTAATTGATGGTGAAACTTACAAAGAAATAGATCTTACTAATGATCATAATGTATTTTTATATTTAACTAAGATTCAAGAGGAAGTACATAGATTTACGATAAATTATCATAAACAAATAAGAAGTAAAGGTTCAATAGCAAGTGTTCTTGATAATATTGAAGGTATTGGCGCTGTTAGAAAAAAAGAACTTATTAAAAAATATGGCAGTGTGAAAAAAATAAGTGAAGCATCACACCAAGAACTTTTAGAACTTTTGCCAGAAAATACTGTAAATAATTTGAAAAAGTATTTAGATGAATGGAATGCTAGTAAATAATAAAAATTTATGATATATTATAATAGGTGATATTATGTATAAAGTAGATTTAAAATATTTAAGAAAACCTGTAATATATATTCTACCCTTTTTGTTATGTGGGTTGTTCTTTTTGATTTTGTTTTTCATGGTTTATATTGAACCTATTGTAATGAAAAAAGGTTTAGATTCTGAATTGATAGCAAATAGTCATGAAATAATATGTAATGAAAACAGTGAAGGAGA
>CAYJBC010000034.1:0-11720 GCA_964368535.1 uncultured Muribaculaceae bacterium | reverse complement strand
TGCTATTCAGCAACTTCTTCCTCAATTAATGCTTCATCAGCATTTTCTAATGATTTATCTAATTTAATTAAAACAGCACTAGATACCATTTGATTATCTTTTAGATTAATAAGTCTTAATCCCTGAGTAACTCTACCCAAAGTAGATATTTGATCAAGAGGCATTTTAATTGTAATTCCCGTATTTGTCATTAATACAAGCTCAGTTTCATCATTTAAAACCTTTACTGTTATTAATTGACCATTCTTTTCAGTAACGTTCAACGCTTTAACACCTTTAGAACCACGTTTTGTTTGTCTAAATTCACTTACCGACGTTTTCTTACCATATCCTTTTTCAGTTAATAATAAAATTAAATTATCTTCGGCAACCACTTCAGAACAAACACATTCTGCGGTATCTAGAGTAATTCCTCTAACACCAGAAGCAGTTCTACCCATTGGTCTTAATTCAGATTCGTTAAATTTAACCATTCTACCAGCGTTAGATCCTAAAAGAATCATATCTTCTCCAGTAGTTTTACGTACATCAATCAATTCATCATTTGGTCTAAGATTAATAGAAATTTTTCCTGTAGTTCTAATGTTATCAAATTCCTCTATTTTAGTTTTCTTAACAATCCCTAATTTAGTTGCAAATAGCAAATATTTATTTATTTCATCTTTGCTAATTTGTATAACAGATTTAATTTTTTCATCATTTTCTACTTGTAATAGGTTTACAATAGGTATTCCTTTAGCAGTTCTACCAAATTCTGGTATTTCATATCCTTTTAATCTATATACTTTACCTTTATTTGTAAAGAACAGTATATAATCATGCGTTGATAAGTTTATAAGTTGATCAACAATATCTTCTTCATTAGTAGTCATACCTTTAATACCAACTCCACCTCTATTTTGAGTTTTAAACTCATCAGGTAGTGTTCTTTTAATATATCCTGCCTTTGTTAACATTATAATAACATTTTCTTCAGGTATTAATGATTCGTCTTCAATAAATTCTATCGCTGTCATATCAATTAAAGTTCTTCTTTCATCATTATATCTGTTTTTAATTTCTAAAAGTTCTTCTTTAATTATTGCTAAAACTTTAGCTTCATCTGATAATATACCTCTTAAACGATCAATTTCCTTCATTAATTCAGCTAATTCTTCCTCAATTTTAGATTTTTCTAACCCAGTTAGTCTACGAAGTTTCATTTCAAGTATAGCTTCAGCTTGAATTTCAGTTAAACCAAATTTAGATATTAAACCATTTTTAGCTTGTTCATCTGTATCTGCAGCTCTAATTAATTTAATAACTTCATCAATATTGTCTAATGCTATTTTTAAACCTTCTAAAATATGCACTCTACGCTCTGCTTTAGTAAGTTCAAATTTTGTTCTTCTAATAATTACTACTTTTTGATAATTCGTATATTTTTCAATTATTTCCCTTAAATTAAGAGTTTTAGGTTCTCCTTCATCAAGCATAAGTAAATTAATTCCATAAGATGTTTGTAGTTGCGTATGTTTATATAAATTATTAAGCACTACATTAGCATTAGCATCCTTTTTCAATGTAACAACAACTTTTATCCCATTTTTTAATGTTGATTCATCATTTAAATCCGCTATTCCATCAATTATTTTATCTCTAACAAGTTGACCTATTTTTTCTTGAAAATTTTTCTTATTTACTTGATACGGAAGCTCCGTTATTATAATTCTAGATTTAGAATTAGTTTCTTCTATTTCTGCTTTACCACGTATTGTAATAGATCCTCTTCCTGTTTCATAAGCCTTTCTTATACCAGAATTACCTAATATAGAAGCAGCCGTAGGAAAATCAGGACCTTTAATATGTTCCATTAATTCTGATACAGTTATTTCACTATTATCAATATATGCAACACATCCATCAATTACCTCACCAACATTATGTGGTGGAATATTTGTTGCCATACCTACAGCAATACCCATTGTTCCATTAACTAAAATATTTGGAAATCTACTAGGTAAAACTTTAGGTTCTTTACGCGTATTATCAAAATTTGCTTCAAAATCAACAGTTTCTTTATTAATATCTCTTAATAATTCTAATGACAATTTTTGTAATCTAGCTTCTGTGTAACGATAAGCAGCAGCTCCATCACCATCTATAGAACCAAAGTTACCATGTCCTTCAACTAAGGGATAACGATAACTGAAGTCTTGAGCCATTCTAACCATAGAATCATATACTGAAGTATCACCATGAGGATGATATCTACCTAATACATTACCTACAGTTGTAGCACTTTTTCTAAACATTTTATCTGGAGTTAAACCATCTTCATGCATAGCATATAAAATTCTACGATGAACTGGTTTTAAACCATCTCTCAAATCAGGTAAGGCTCTCGAAATAATAACGCTCATTGAATATTCAAGAAATGATTTTTCCATTTCATTTACTATATTTTGTTGTTCTAATTTATCCATATTATTTCACCTCCCTAAACATCTATATTTTCTGCATATCTAGCATTAGTTTCTATAAATTCTCTTCTAGGTTCAACTTCTTCACCCATTAAAGTTTCAAATACTTTATCTGCTAACATTGCATCTTCTATTGTTACTTTTAATAAAATTCTATTTTCTATATTCATTGTGGTATCACAAAGTTCATCAGCATCCATTTCACCTAGTCCTTTGTTTCTACCTACTTCTGCTCTTGCTCTAACATTTTCAGGCAACGTTTCTATATAATCATTTAATTCCTGATCATTTAAAGCGTATTTAGTCGTTTTACCATGTTTTATGTTGTATAAAGGTGGTTGCGCTATATAAACATATCCGCCTTCTATAATCGGTCTAAACATACGATAAAATAGTGTTAAAAGAAGAGTTCTAATATGAGACCCATCTACATCTGCATCTGTCATGATAATAATTTTATGATATCTTAATTTTTCGATATTAAATTCTTCGCCAATACCAGTACCAAATGCAGTAATTAAACTTCTAATTTCTTCATTATTTAACGCTTTATCTAATCTTGCCTTTTCAACATTTAATATTTTTCCTCTTAAAGGTAAAATTGCTTGAGTTTTAGGATCTCTACCACCCTTTGCTGAACCTCCTGCAGAATCCCCTTCGACTATAAATAATTCAGAAATACTAGGATCCTTACTCGAACAATCAGTAAGTTTACCCCACTGATTAGTTATTTCAAGACCTCCTTTACGTCTAGCTATTTCCCTAGCTTTTTTTGCAGCCATTCTAGCTCTAGAGGCAGTCATTGCTTTTTCAACAATTTGCTTTGCTACATTAGGATTTTCAAGTAAAAATCTTTCAAAACCTTCTGCGAACACATCTGATGCTATTTTTCTAACTTCAGCATTTCCTAATTTAGTTTTAGTTTGACCTTCAAATTGTGGATCCGGATGTTTACAAGAAATAACCATTGTAATACCTTCCCTACAATCATCTCCTAATAAAGATTCTTCATTATCCTTAATTATTTTGTTATTTTTAGCATAATTATTAATAATTCTCGTAAGTGCATTCTTAACACCATCTTCATGTGTACCACCTTCATGAGTATTAATATTATTTGTATAAGAATATATACTTTGATTATAACTATCATTATATTGAAGTGCTATTTCAAGAGAAATATTATTTTCTTCACCCTCAACATATATTACTTCTTCATGAAGTGGCTTTTTTGTTTTATTAAGTAAATTTATATACTCAATAATACCACCATTATAAAGAAAAGTATCGTTTTTATCATCTTCTCTTTCATCTGTTAAAATAATTCTTAAACCTCTATTTAAAAATGCAATTTCTTGTAATCTTTTATGAAGGGTATCATAACTATAAATAGTTGTTTCTGTAAATATTTCTGGATCAGCCTTAAATCTAATCATAGATCCCGTACGATCATCTGTGTATTCACCTATAACCTTAAGTTCCTCTGCTGGCGTACCACCATTTTCAAATCGTTGAAAGTATGTTTTACCATCTCTATTGATAGTTACTTCTAGCCATGATGATAAAGCATTAACTACTGATGCCCCTACACCATGAAGACCACCTGAAACTTTGTAACCTTCTCCACCAAATTTACCCCCAGCATGAAGAACTGTAAATATAGTTTCTACTGTAGATAAACCAGTTTTAGCATTTATACCAGTTGGAATTCCTCTTCCATCATCTGTAACTCTAATAATATTACCTTTTTCTATAGTAACTTCTATATCATCGCAATATCCCGCTAAAGCTTCATCTACAGCATTATCTACTATTTCCCATACTAAATGATGCAACCCTTTTTCACTTGTTGTACCAATATACATTCCCGGTCTTTTTCTTACTGCTTCAAGTCCTTCTAAAACCTGAATATCACTATCTCCATAATGTGCATTATTTTCCATATTTTTCCTCCTTGACCTTATCTTCTGTGACTTTAAATATTTTAAAAACATCAAATCTATTCATATCAAAATTGTCTATATTAGTTGTAGTAATAAATGTTTGAATATTTTTATCTAAAATATTTAATATATTATTTATTTTTTCATTATCTATTTCACTAAATAAATCATCTAAAATTAATATTGGTATATCACCTTTTAAATCTTTTATTACCTCTATCTCAGCTAATTTAAATGATATTATACTATTTTTATGTTGACCAACACTACCAAATTCTTTAAGTTTATTCTTATCTAAAACAAATACGATATCATCATGATGAATACCTATCAATGTTTTACCTATTTCCATTTCTTTAGAATAAACTTTTTGATATGATTTAAAAATTTCTTCTTTATTTTTTTTTAAATAATCAGAAGTATATTTAAGAGTTAAATCACCATAACCAAATATATTTTTATATATACTACCTAAATATTTATTAATATTTTTAATAAAATCACTTCTAAATTCATAAATTTTAAAACCGTATTCTATCAACTTACTAGTAAGTATATCCAAATAATCTTTCGAAGCACTTCCGTTTATATATATTTCTTTTAAATAACTATTACGATGTTTTAATATTTTATTATAGCTATTTAATAGTAATAAATACTCTTTATACATCTTACTGATTTCAATATTTAATAACTTTCTACGTTCGCTAGGTGAATCTTTAATTAAAAAAACATCATCAGGATTGAACAAAATAACATTTATATTAGATACATAATCACTTATTTTATCTTGGTTATTATTATCTATTTCTGTTTTTTTACTGTTACTATCAATAGATACTTTGTAACTTGTTCTTACTTTAGTTTTAATTTTACCTTCAACAATTAGCTTTTTTTTACCTTTTTTTATCATTGTTTTATCAGTATTAACTCTAAAAGATTTTGTAAGAGCTAGTAAATATATGGCTTCGACTAAATTAGTTTTTCCAGTTCCATTATTTCCGTATATAATATTATACTTACTTGAAAATTTTAAATCCAGTTCATCATAACTTCTAAAATTGGTTAGTTTTATATTAGTCAATTCCATAATATACCCCTTATTTGTATTTTAAGAACAATTTAGTACTTTTACGTATTCCTATATACATATCAATTATATCATATAATAGGTATATTAAAAAGAAAAATCGTCACTTTCTTCTTAAAATTATGTTTTCCAATCTTGAAGACTTTAATATTTGTTTATCTATTACCCTAAAACTACAAAAAACAACTAATTTATTTTTGTTTTTGAAAGTAATAATAGTTTCTTTTGCCGAATGCTTTTCATAATTTAAAATATTAGAAGAATTTAACCACACACATTCCTTTTTTCTCATTGACATAGTCGGAAAAAATATTAACATATTTTTTTCGCTAACTATTATTGGTGTTTTATAAGAGCTTCCTAACATATATTTTGCTCCTGCAACTCTACCTAATAAACTGCTACCATAATATTTACAACTAACATCCATTATTTTATTAATATTTATTGTACTTAATAAAACTCCATTCTCATGATAAATTTTTGTAGTGTTATCTCCCAACAATAAGGCATTTGTACTACTATTTATTATATATTCCTGCATTTTTCCCCCATAAAAAAAGTTTTTAACATTATATTAACATTAAAAACTATAATTTTTTGTCGAATTAAAATGTTTTTATAGGCACTATTAACTCAATAAAGCTTTCATCATTAACTGATTTAATTATAACAGGTTTATCTTCACTATTTAAAAGTAACAAAATATTATCGTCATTTATTACTTTTAAAGCATCTAACATATATTTAGAATTAAGTGATATATCTATTTTATCTATTTTATTACTATCAATAATAATTTTTTCTTCAGTTTTACCTATTTCAGAAGCCATGGAACTTATTAACATTTCTTTTTGTTTAATACTAAACTTTATTAAATTTTTTTCTTTATTAGTAGCAAGTAAAGCTGCTCTATCTATAGCATCATAAAATGTTTTAAGATCTAAATTAATCATATATGCAAAATCATCAGGAATAAAATGAGATGTTTCTGGATAAGTACCACTTAAAAGATTACTTTGAACCCATATTTCTTTGTATATAAATAAAATTTTATTTTTAAATACATTAATTTCTATTTCTTCATTAGAATCATCTATAATTTTGTCTAATTCATTAATACTTCTTCCTGGTATAACTATATTTACCTCTTCTTCTAAATTTGAATCAATAGAAGAAACTTTTTTTGCCAATCTATATGTATCAGTTGCTACACATTCAAGCAAATTACCAATAATTTTAAAATTAATACCTGTTAATAAAGGTCTAAGTTCTTGGGTACTCATAGCATATGAAGTTTGGTCTATAATTGATTTTAATTCTTTAGATTTTATTTTAACATTACTTTTAGTAGTTTCTAATTTAAAATTAGGATAATCATTTACATTATAACAATTTAAATTAAATTCATTAGTTTCTGAATATATTCTTACTTTTGTTTCATCTGCATCAAAGTTAATAACATCTGAAGGCATTTTTCTTATAATATCTAAGATATATTTACTTTGTATAATAGAAGTTCCTTTAGTTTCTATATGTTTAATATCTTTTTCAGGTATAACAACTTTAATTGTTAATTCAGAATCACTTGCTAAAAGAGTTAATCCACTTCCAGTAAGTTCAAATTTTATACCATTAAGTACAGGTATAGTTACTTTTTGAGATAAAGCTTTAGTAACATTCATTAAAGCATTTAAAATAATATTTTTTTCTATTGATAATTTCATTTTTCATTCCTTCTTTCTTTAATTATATATATTATTTATTATATTAATAATGTTGATAATGTTTATAACTTTTTAGTTTCCCTTTATTTACTAGCAAAACTTAACAACATTTATTAACATTTTATAACTTTTCTTTTATATCTTTTAACATCTTATTAAGATTGTCATCATTTTTCAAATCATTTTTCACTTTCTCACATGCTGCAATAACAGTAGAATGATCTCTTCCACCGAAGTCCATACCAATTTTTGCAAGATTTTCATCAGTTTCAGTTCTACACAAGTACATAGCAACATGTCTTGGTCTTATTACTTTACTATTTCTTTTTTTGCTTTTAATATCATCAACAGTAATTTTAAAATAATCAGCTACAACAGATTGTATATTAGCTATGGAGTTATTCGAATAAACATTTTTATTAACATAGTCTTTTAAAGCTTCTATTGCAAACTCTAAGGTTATTTTAGTTGGTATCATCATAGCTGTATAAGCCATTAATCTGTTTATAGTTCCTTCCATATGCCTTACATCATTAGGACAATTGTTAGCAATATATTCGATAACATCTTTATTAACTTTATTTTCTATACTAGTGTTTTTGATTTTTGCTTTGATGATTTCACATCTAAGATTAAAATCTGGTGGATAGATATCTACTGGAAGTCCCCATTTGAACCTACTTCTAAGTCGTTCTTCTATTTTTTTTAAATCATCAGGAGACCTATCAGATGTTATAATAATTTGTTTATTTAATTGATGAAGCGCATTAAATGTGTGAAAAAACTCTTGCTGAGTTCTCTCTGCTCCAACTAAGAACTGTATATCATCAATCATCAGTACATCAACATTACGGTATTTATTTTTAAATTCATTAGCGTAATTAATAGTATTTATTCCCTTATCTATACTAGCAATGCCAGTAAAATCAGTCATAAAGTCATTACTTGTTGTATACATAACTTTCTTACTACTATTTTCAGTTATATGATTACCTATCGCATGCATTAAATGTGTTTTTCCAAGTCCACTTCTTCCATATAAGAATAATGGATTATGAATGGTTCCCGGTGCTTCAGCAACTGCTTTGGCTGCAACAAAGGCTAATCTATTTGAATCCCCTACTACATAATTACTAAAAACTAAATTATGATTTAAATTAGTTTGCCATTCTATTTCATCTATTATTTTTTCTTCAGGAATAATATTGCTTACATCGTTAATTTCTTCTTCTAATACAAATTTAAATTTATATTCCCTACCCGTTATAGAATAAAATGTGGATTCAATTAAATTATAATAATTATCACCTAACATTGTTTTATGAACATTCATAGGAACTTTAATTGTTACTAAGTTGTCAGTAATGGAAACTAACTCTAACTTAGAAAACCAAATTATATATGTATTTTGAGTAAGTTCATTAGACAATTCTTTCAAAAACTGCTTAAATAACTCATCAGTCTTCATTACCTCACCCCACTAACTAAAACCTAAATAAATTGTAAAACATTTTTTATCAAAAATAAAGTAAAACATGTTAATAAACATATTAATAACAAAGTTATCCACACAAAATCACCTTTATTTAAAACAAAAAACAAAGTTATTCACATTTGTTAACAAATTTATAATAACATATTAACAAAACAAAAGAAATTGTTATTTACTGAAATGTTAATAAATGTGAATAATGTTAACAAATTAAAAAAAGACAGATTTTATAATAATGTTAATGTTGATAACAAATAACAAAATATGTGAATAAAAAGATATAACGAATAAATAAAAACAAAGTTATTAACAAAGAAAAAATAATTTGACAAATATGATACAATTTGATAGTATAATAAACATTAAAAAAGGGGAGTTTTATATGAATCAAGAAATATTAAAAAAAGCATTATTTGAATACAAGTTTAAAATAGAGAGTTTAAATTTGTTTAAAATAGAAAGTAAACTAAAAAATAAGTACGTAGTAGGTACTGATATTTACGAAAAAATAAATAGGGAAATTACAGAATTAAGTAATATTAATAACAAATTAGAGACAAAAATATTATCTTTAGGCTTTAATTTGGAAGAAGTATTAGCTAGCAGTAATTATTACGAAGAATATAAAGAACTATATAATAAAGCTAAATACATAATTGAAAAGAAAAAAGAATTTGAAAAAGAAATAGATAAAGAAAATGAAGAATTAAGAGAAATTTTAGCTATAATTGGTAGAGATTTACATATTTATGACAAAAACAATAATAGATTTACTGAAATAGAAATAAAAGAAAATTCTAAAAAAAGCATAATTAATACTAGAACTACTATATTTACTCATTATTTATTTGTTACTAATAAAATAAATGAGATAAATATTCATAAAATAAAGTATCACTCAACATTTATAAAAGAAACATTAAAAAATTTTAAAGAAGAACTAGAAGTATGTTTGTTAAATCTAGATAAAAATAAGGTTTTAGAAAATAAAGAATCAATTATATCAGATCTTTGTTCTCTAACATCTCTTGAGACATTTGAAAAATTTGAATTGTTAAATAATTCACTTTCATCAAAAGAAGAATTAATGAAATTTGGAGCAGAAGGAACAAATTTAGAATATTTCAGAAAAAAAATATTTTTATTAAGTATAATTATAATAAAGTTAAAGTCACTTGGTTTAAATATAAATGAAGTATTAAAAACTGAAAATATAAATGAAGAATCAAAACAAAGAGTAATAAAAACAACAAATTTAATGAAAAATTTACAATCAAATAATATGTATGTACAAAAACATAACTTACATAGAAGATTATATAACTTAGTTATAGATATGCAAAATTTTAATGAAAAATATGATGCATTTAAAGAAGTAAATGCAACTTCTTATAGAGATTACAAAATATTTAAAGATAACTACAATTATATAAGTGAAAGAAAAAAAGAAATTTCTCTTCAATTAGGTAAAAAAAATATAGATGAGGAAATTGTAAAATACATAAAAGAAGAAAATCAAAAATTTACAAATATAACTAAAAGAGTACAAAATACTTTTAAAATAGGAAATGAAATAAATAAATTTAATGAAATTTTTGATGCTAATTTTATAACAATTACAAATATGTTTTTAGATAATGAATATAATACAGTTGAAGAAGTAATCAAAAAAGAAAAATATGAATACGTATTAACAGAAAATGTGACAGCTAAAGGATATTTTGATTTTGTAACAAAAAGATTTATGAGTTTTAAAAATTGGTTAGATAATATAAAAGTAGGTAATATTCATAACATCGCAAAAATAAAAGGGTTGAATACAAGTTTAGATGTTAGAGATTTTGTTAAAAGATACAATGAAGTAGGGAATCTTATTTTAAAAGTAAAAGAAAAACAAGAAAAAATTAAAATCCAGAAAGAAACAGAACTCAATAAAAATAGTAAAAAATTGTATGAATTATCTATCAAACACGAAGAGGATGCGAATAAGTTCAATAGAGCTATAGCTAGAAAAAAAGAAGAAATACTAGTACGTTTATTAGAACAAAATAAAAATATTGAGGAAACAAGAAAATTTTTAAATGAAAATATAGATAACGAAATAATAATTAATCAAATAATTGAGTATTTAGAATTTAGAAATAAAATATTATCAAGTAATGATATAGGTTTATATTTTAAAAATAAAAAAGAATTTACTTTACTTGCTGAAAAAATTAACACACTAACAATTCTATATTTAACAAAAGATGAAGAATTAATGAATTTATGTAGAGAAAGTAGTTTATTCAATATAATATCAATTAGTAATATTATTGATATTATCCCTTTTAAAAGTAGTGGAGGATTCTCAAAAAAAATAAAGAGCTATCTTGAAACTGACAAAGCAACTGTAGTAAACAAATTTTTATCAAATCAAAAGTTATTTATAGATGCAGTAGTAAAAGGACAAATAATTCAAAATTATACACCAGAATTATTAAAGGAATTATTTGAAGGTTATGAAATTCAAGTTTTAGACATAAATATAAGTAAAGAAACTATTAATAGTATTATAGATACACTTTCTGTTAATAATATTAAATTAACACCATTAACTTTAATAGATGCTATTAATATATATAAATATGATAGCTTATATAATAATAACTCAGAAATAATTTTTGAAAATATAGTTAATCAAATAATAAGAGAAAAAAAGAAATAATAAGTTATAATGTCAAGAAAGAGGATAATGTCGATATTTCTTGACTTTTTAAAGGTTTTAATATTATAATAATGTAGCAATAAAAAAAGGAGAGATTATAAATGAAAAGAACTTGGCAACCAAATAAAAGAAAAACTAAAAAAACACATGGTTTTTTCGCTAGAAAACAAGCTGATACTGGCATTGTTACAAGAAGAAGAAAAAAAGGCCGTAAAGCTTTAACACATTAAAATTTTAATGTGCTTTTTTTTTAGAAAGGAATTATTATGAAGAAAAGGGAAGTAATTAAAAAACAATCT
>CAYJBC010000033.1:0-11745 GCA_964368535.1 uncultured Muribaculaceae bacterium | reverse complement strand
ACCCTAGACCCACTGATTAAGAGTCAGTTGCTCTACCAACTGAGCTAACAGTCCAACATAAATATAGTATATCATAGCTTCTTTATTTTTCAAGGTTTTATTGATATATCTATGGAAAAGTGTTAAAATTTTCTAAAGGAGTTATTATGAAAAAAGAATTTTATGAAACTGAATTCGGTAAAGATACAAAAGCTAGATTAACTAGAATATTTATTATTGGAATTGCTTGTGTCATTTATAGTATTTATTTGACTATTGATGCTATAATTATTGATGCTGCAGTGTATCAGTATGTTATGGCTGGTTTAACTTTTATTGCCGGGCTAGTATTTATTATAGGGAAATTTAAATTAGAAAATAAATTTATTAAAGATTATTCTAGTAAAAAGAAAAAGTAGTTATTTAAAACTACCATATATTTGATTATTTGATATTTCTTGATTTTTTATTTTAGCAAGTGTGGAAACATCAACTACTTCATATCCTCTTAAATAGAGTTCCGGAAGTAGTTTTTCTATGGCTAAAGCACTTGTTTCATATATATCATGAAATAACACTATATCTCCATCTTCTACATTTTCTAGCACATGATTTACTAATTGATCTGGATTTTTAAATCTCCAGTCATCGGTGTCTACATTCCATATAATATATGAATAATTTAAATTGGATGTTATATTGCTATTAATACTTCCATATGGCGGTCTGATTTGGGTTGCGTATTTTCCTGTTGCTCTATATAGAATGTCGTTTGCTTTGTTTATCTCTTCTTGTACTTCGTGTAATCCCATGCGAGTAAAATTTCTATGACTATATCCATGTAAACCTATTTCATTTCCATAATCACTGACTTTTTTTATTATTTCCTCATTATTTTCCATACTTAAACCAAGCATGTAAAATGTTGCAGTGGATTTGTTATCCTTTAATATGTTTATTATTTTTTCGGTTGTACCCACTACTGGGCCATCATCAAATGTTAGAGCTATAACTTTTTTATTTGTATTTACTTCTAAACCATTTACCTTTTTGATATTGTCATCTATATTTACATTAATTAAAAACATATCTTCTAAATAACTATAACTAATTATCAAAGAATCATTTTTTATAACTTCTTCATAAATATTATTAGTAAATGTTACTTCTAAAAAAGATTCTTTAAAATCATATTTTACTTCAGTATTTATTTTATTTATCTCTTCAACTATAAATTTAGGGTATTTTTCCAAAATAAGTTCATCTATTATGTCAATAAAATCATTTAATGAATCTTCTTTTATTATATCTTTGATATTACTTTCTTCGCCTGCTATGTTTAAAACAGTAGCACTTTGATCTAAGTAATGATTTTCTTTTTCAGTAAATTTATAATTGTCTTGAACATTTACTAAATGTGCGGGATTTTCTTTTTGATATATATAGATAGATAATGGGAGCGCTAGTAAAAGAAATGATAAAATTGCTATTTGTATATATAATAATTTAACTAATTGTTTTTTGTGTTTTTTTACTGACTTTTTCATTACTACCTCATCTATAGTATAGCATTATTTTTTAATTTTATAAATCTGATTGAAGCATTTATACTAATTTTATACATAAGAAGAATAAATATGGTGCAGTAAAATAAGGAGAAGAAAAAATTTGTTTCACTACCCTCTTTTATTTGACCAAAATTATAATACATAAAGTCCCAATTGCTTGTTAGCAAATATTTTGTAGGTGATATTACATTTATATTTATTATCTCTCCGACTAAATATATTACAACAATAATGGTAGTTACATTTATTTTTAATATTATCGATAAAAAATATGCAGTTGATGAAATATAAAAAATAGTTAAATAAAAATATATGAAATTTATATTTAAATATGTAGATAAAGGTATTGTTGACTTTAATTGTTCAACGTATATTGGATTATTTAATTCAATAACACCTAGTATACTGATTGATATAATGAAATGAATAATATAAGTTATTATAATTGTACTCAATATAATAATAATTGATGTAATATACTTGGAGGATATTATTTCTTTTTTATCAAATGGTAAAATTAATATGTTGTTTATTGTATTATTTTTTATTTCATTTGTATAAATTTTACTTGAAATATATATAGCAAAAAGAAGTATAAATAATGAATAATCTTCATAAACGTTAGATAACGCAATATTTATAGGTGTATCATTTGTTTTATAAGCAAAAGATAAACATAAAGAATATCCAATTATTATAATTAGTATATATAGCAACATTTTGCTTTTCATTATTTTATATAATTCTACTTTTATTAATTTTTTCAATTTATTTTGTTTTGATAAACCTTTTCTAAATTTTTGATATTTCTTATATGTTTGTATTCAAGAATTTTTCCTTCAGATAATATAATATATTTATTACAAATATCATTTAATATATTAATATTATGATCAGATATTAATATTGATACTTTTTTTATTTGTAATTCTTTAATCACTTTTTTTATAATATTTGTACTTTCAATATCTAGATTATTGAATATTTCATCTATTACTAATATATTGGGATCATTAATTAAAGACCTTGCTATCATAAGCCTTTTTTTCTCACCAAGTGAATATTTATTAACTTTTTCATTAATTATTTTTTCTAAGTTTAACATTTTTACTAATTTCATAATACTTATGTTTTCTGTTTCATATATAATTGATGGAATCTTTAAATTGTCATACCCGCTTAAATTATTATATAAATTTATTTCATCTGTAATGCCACCTACTAGGTTCATTGCTTCAGGAAAATTCAACTTTATATTATATGAATTAATAAAGATATTCCCACTAAATCGAGAATGTAAACCTAATATCGTTTTTATTAAAGATGATTTACCTGAACCATTTAAGCCAATTAAAGCAACTGTATCTCCCTCATTAATATTAAATGTTATGTTTTTTAGTATTTCTTTTTTTTGTTTTGAAAACCTTAAATTCTCAACTTTTAATATTGTTTTCATATTTCTCCTTTAAAACAACTATATCAAAAATTAATAATAAATCAAATTACTAAAATATAAAATATAATACCAAATTTTACCAATTATAACATACAATCTTCACAATTTGTTAACAAATCGTAAAAAAAATAAAATATCATATGATATTTTATTCTAATTTTGCTTTGATTCTTCTAACACCTGCTGAAGAACTTTCTTCTTTTAATATTTTAAATTTTCCAAGTACTGATATATTTTCAACATGTGGTCCTCCACATAATTCGCTTGAAATATTTTTGACAGTATATACATTAACTATTTCAGGATATCTATCAATAAACATACATTCTGCACCACTTTTTAGTGCTGCTTCTTTACTTACTGTTTCATGTGTTACTTCAGCACCTGCACTAATCCATTTATTTACTAAACTTTCTGTTTCTGTTATCTCTTCTGGTGTTAGCTTATGGTCACATAAAAAGTCAAATCTTAATCTATCTGATGTTATATTACTACCTTTTTGACAAACTGTTGGATCTACTACTATTTTAAGGGCTGCATTAAGTAAATGAGTAGCTGTATGATATTTTGTTTCCATTTGTCCATCAGAAGCTAAACCACCTTTAAATTTTTCTTTTGAACCTGCTCTAGATAATTCTTGGTGAGCTTTAAATTTAATATAGAATCCCTCTACATCTACTTCTATATTTTTTTCTTCTGCAAGTTCTAAAGTAAGTTCTATTGGAAACCCATAGGTATCATATAATTTAAATGCTGAATCTTTATCTAGTTTATTTATATTAGCTGTGACCTTTTCAAATTCTCTTAATCCTTTTTCTAAACTTTTAGAAAATTTCATAATTTCTTGTGATATAACTTCATAAACTATTGTTTCATTTTTGCTAAGTTCATTATATTGATCTTTATATATATCTACGAATATTTTTATAATTTCTTTTTCAAAACCACTAACAATATCTATATTGAGTTTTCTAGCATGTCTTACCATTCTTCTTATAAGTCTTCTTAAAATATATCCCTGGTCTGTATTACTAGGTCTAACACCAGATTCATCTGCGATTAACATTACTGCCGCTCTTAAATGGTCAGCAATAATTCTCATAGATGACTTATTATCGTTATATGTCATTCCACTTATATCTTCTAATTTTTGAATAACTGACTTAAATAATGAAGTTTCATAATTATCATATACATTTTCCATTACTGCAGTAATTCTTTCAAGACCCATTCCAGTATCTACATTTTTATTTGGAAGTTCTGTGATATTACCTGATGCATCTTTATTGTATTCCATAAAAACATTATTCCAAATTTCTACCCATCTATCATCTTCTGGATCAAATATCAGGGGTACTTCATCACTACTTCTAAAATAAAATATTTCTGTATCAGGTCCACATGGCCCAGTTTCCCCTGCTATCCAAAAATTATCTTCTACTCCTAAGAAGGCTATTTTATCTTCGCTAATTCCTAAACTTTTCCATATTTGTGCTGATACTTCATCTTTAGGTATTTCTTTATTACCTTCAAAACAAGTTACTGCAAGTTTATTTACATCTAATTTAAGAACGTCAGTTAAAAATTCAAAACTATATGTAATACTTTCTTTTTTAAAGTAATCTCCTAAACTCCAGTTACCAAGCATTTCAAAAAAAGTATGATGGGTTTTATCTCCGATTGAATCTAAGTCATTTGTTCTAAAACATTTTTGAGAGTTAACAAGTCTAGCTCCATAAGGATGTTTTTCACCTAAAAAATAAGGCATTAGAGGTTGCATACCAGCAATATTAAATAATACACTTGCATCATTAAGAGGTACAAGTGAAGCTGATGGTATTACTTTATGAGCTTTACTTTCAAAAAAATCTAAATATGCTTTTCTTACATCCATTAATTTATCCCTTCTAATATTTTGAATATCTTATCTTTTAATTTTTCTAAATCATCATTTACTAAAATATAATCAAAATCATTATAATTTTCTAATGCTATTTCTGTTATGTCAGTTTGCTCTTCTATACTTAAACTACTCGGAGCAAATTGATTCTCAACATTTATTGAAATTACGTCATCATACGTGTTTTTTATAATATCTATTTCATTAGGCATTCTTACATCTGATATTATAATATTTTGTACATACTCTTTATATACTTCAAAGTCTTGAAGCATTTTATTTACAAAAAAATCCGGATTTATATCTCTTATTTTTTTACCCATATCTTGTAAATATTTTCTTGGTTTAGTTGCGTTATTACCATCCCAATTAGTTAGTTCTACTGCAAAACCTTTTAAATATTTAGCATACTCAGTTATAACTGACTCTTCATGCTTATAAATATAAAATTCTTTTATAAGTTTTGCTACTTCTCCTTTACCACTTCCTGCTTTTCCTGCGATTAAAAATATTTTCATAACTTTCTCCCTTTCTAAAACAAAAAAGAACAATACCAAGGAGTGCATATGCACGGTACCATCCTTTATTTAACTTAATTACTTTTAACGAAGTTAACCGGTTAATCTCTGAAAGTAGCAAAATATTTTTTATATACTAATTTTCACCAATCATTAGCTCTCTACAATACAAAAATATATTTATTCTTTCTTCACTGATTACTTATATAATATAACATAATTTATATTTTTATTCAACGACTGTGTCAAATATTTTATATTTATCATTAAAGAATTTAATAATAACTTTTAAAATTGTAAGTATTGGTGTTGCAAGAATCATACCAACTATACCAAAGAAGTATCCAAATAGTAATAAAGATATTATTATTATTACCGGATGCAAGTTAGTTGCTTTACCCATTACAACCGGTTGTAGTACATAATTTTCTAGAAGTTGTACTACTATTGCAATAATTAATACTCCTGTTCCTACTACTGGACCTTGTGTATAACCAACTATTACTGCTAATCCTCCACCTATATATGGACCGACAAATGGTATTAAATCTGTTATACCACAAAACAACCCAATTAAAAGTGCTGCTTCAAGACCTACGATTGCAAAACCTACTGTATCACAAATAAACACCATAGTCGCTATTAATAGTATACCGTTTACTACTTTTCTTACTTCATGACCCATATCTGTTAATACCGTTACTGTTTCTTTTTTATATTTTACTGGAACAAATGAAATAAATTTCTTTTGAATGCTGTCAAAATCAATAAGCATATAAAATCCGATAATTAAACTAAATACAAAACTAATTATACCAGAAAATACAGTTGATACTATTGATATTGCTGAATTAGAAATTGCTCCAGCCAAGCCAGAAGATATATCTTGTAGATATAATATAATATTATCTTCAATTGTTGTTAAATCAACACCCGATGAACCAAGTGCAGATACAATACGGTTGATAAAATCATTAAGTGTATCTATTACTCCAGGTATAATATTAATTAGTTCATTAATTTGATCATATATTATTGGAATAAATAATCTTATAAATAAGAATAGAAAAACTATTATTCCTAAATAAACAATTGAAGTTCCCGCTATTTTTGGTAAGCCTTTGTTTTCCATTTTTTTTACTAATGGACTAAATAACCAAGCTATTACAAAACCAATAAATACTGGCGCTAAAACTTTTAAGATATCAATGAAATATTCAAGTATATTTAATTCTCTTAGTATAAATAATGCTCCTATAATTAATGCTAAAATCATGAAACTATACAATAATTTTAATATTTTTTTTCCAATTACAATGACATCATTTAAACCACCTGTATCTAAATCATTAAGTTTTTTCATTTACACTCACCTCTTAATTATATTATACACTATAAACTATTATTTTAAAATAAAAAAAGCTTAAGCAGCTTTTAATTTTCTTTCTTTTTCTTTAACAAGCATTTTTTTTAATATATATATATTTAATTTTCTATTTTTATAGTAACTTAATGAATTTATCATTGACATTACTTTAGTGCCTTCTGTTTTTTCTAAAGCTAATTTAAATTCCTCGTAATTTTCTTCATCTAAAACTTTATATTTATTATATAATGTGTTCATCAAATTTTTATCATTAATATTATTTTTCAAAAAATCAGGTAAGTTATAATCATTTAATAAATCACTAGTAATGACATCCAGTCTATGTTTACTATCTTTAGTACATATTTTAAGTGTTGAATATTCCAGATATTCTTCATGTATAATATTTGATTCTTTAATTAATGAAATTAATTTATCATATGTAAAACTCTTAGTAAAGTTATCAATAGACTCAAGTGTGTTTTCTATTAACAAATCATCATCTTTAATTAGTAGATTTAAATCCACAAAAGCATAATCCCCAAGTCTTTCATTTTTTTCAATTATTAAGTAGTAATTATTTTCCATAAAAACCTTTCTCTTAAAACATTAAGAAATTAATATATCATATTTATGAATATTGTGCAAGTGAAATTCATATATTTAACTGGTGATAATTATGATAGTTTATATTGGAAACAAAGAATTGTTTGTAGATAAAAGCAAAAGTATTTTCAAAAAGATATTTGGACTTGTATATAAAAATAGTTTAAATGAGGGTATACTTCACAAAAACACTAATTATATAACTACATATTTATCAAAAACTTCTGTAGATATATTAGCATTAAATGAAAAAAATTATGTTATTTTTAAATATCAAAATGCTCCTTCAAATAAAATTATTGAAGTAAAAAACAATAAAAAAAACACTAATATTTTAGTGTTACCTAAAAATACTAGTGATATTATTAAAATTGGTGACGCATTAAGCTTTATAGATGAAAACATAATTTAGTATAGATACTTCATCCCCAGGCTTTGCACCTAGTTTTTCAAGTTCATCTTCAAGTCCCATTCGATTAAGTTTTAAAGCAAGTCTTCTTACACCTTCTGATTCATTTAATTTAGTCATTTTAAGTAGTTTCTCTACTTTTTCACCAGTTACTATCCAAGTATCATTATCTCTTGCTATAGTAAATGGTTTATCACTTTTATATTCAAATAATATATAATCTTCAAATTCTTCTTTTTTAAACATATCTGTTATAGGTATTTCATCTAATGTATTTGCTAATTTTTCTAACATAGCATCTATGTTTTGATTAAGTGCTGCACTAATTTCTATAACTTCTTTATCTGGGTATTTCTCCTTGAATTTCTTTAAGTTCTCAGCCCCATCAGGAAGGTCCATTTTATTAGCTATTATAATTTCTTTTTTTGTAGCTATTTTTTCATCAAAAGATTCGATTTCTCTTCTAATTATTTCATAGTCTTCAATAGGATTTCTAGCCTCCATAGCACCCATATCTAGTACGTGAGCTAAAATTCTTGTACGCATCGCATGTTTTAAAAATTTATCTCCAAGTCCAGTTCCTTCACTAGCTCCTTCAATTAAACCTGGTAAATCAGCCATAATAAACGATCTATCATCTTTTAATTTAACAAGACCTAAGTTTGGAGAAAGCGTTGTAAAATGATATGCTGCTATTTTTGGACTAGCCTTTGAAACAACTGACAATAAAGTACTTTTACCAACTGATGGCATTCCTACTAAACCTACATCTGCAAGCATCTTAAGTTCTATTTTTAAAATTCTTTCTTCACCAGGTTCACCTTTTTCAGAAAATTGTGGAGCAGGATTCTCATGTGTAGCAAAAGCCTTATTACCTTTTCCACCACGTCCACCTTTAGCTACTACATATTCCTGACTTTTTTCAGTTAAATCACATAAAACTAAATTAGTATCAGCATCGTACACAATTGTACCAGCGGGAACCATTACATAAATTGGATCTTTTCCTCTACCGTACATATTCGAACCCTTACCATGTTCTCCTCTTTCACCTTTAATAGTTTTTTGATATCTTAAATCTATAAGTGTTTTTAAATTTTCATCAACTTTAAAAATTATGTCAGATCCTCTGCCACCATTTCCGCCATCTGGGCCTCCCATTGGAATATATTTTTCTCTTCTAAAAGCAGTACAACCATCTCCGCCAGACCCTGCTACTACTTTTAAATTTAGTTCATCTACAAACATTTTTTCAACTCCTCATTTCCTATAGTATAACATATTTTATACTATTTTTTTTCATTAACTTTTATATATATATCTTTATCTTCATGAATTGCAACCATCTGATAATCATCACTAAAATCTTTTATGTCCCCTGTTCCTGCTATTAAATATACTTTTTTAGTATCAGTCCATCCATAATAATTTTTAGGTCTAATTTCATTAACTTTTAATTCTTCATCAAAATAACTATCTATAAAATCTTGATTTGAACCTACAACTACACTTGATATTTTTTGCTTTTCATATAATGATTTAGCCTTTTTGAAATCGTTTACGTTTACTTCGCCATTTTTCATGTTATTTATGAATATATCTAATAAATTATTTGTGTATTTTGCTAAACTTAAATTACTTATATTCATAATTATTTGAGACCACATTTGATAAATCATTATAATATGTTCTTTTACTTTTTGATTTCTTGCGATATGTGGATGCAATTCAATGTTATCAAAACAAAAAACATTCTCATTTTGCCATACCCAGCTAGATGCCAATAAATTTTTACTACCATCTGGATTTATTAATCTAACAACAAATGCTCTTGAGCTATTACTAGTACATAAATGGTTTAAACATTCTTTGCCATTTGAATATACTGTTTGACAATTTTTAAAATAATTATTCTCACCCATATATACTAAAAATGGGTCATCTAATTTTAGTAATTCTATACTGTACATATTTTCTTCAAATTCAAATTCAGTTTCTGGAATATATATAATTTCACTTACTGTTCTTTCTCTTGCTTTCTTATATAAATCTTCATATAATTTATAATTTTCATTATCAATTACTCCGGCATTTTTTATATCAAATGCAAATTTTTCATATTCATGACTACAATCAAATTTTATATCTTTAACAGTAGATAGATATTTATAAAAATCTAAATTTATATCTGGATTTTTCTTTTTAATATCATTAAAATTCCTAAATATGCTATATATTATATTATCTGAAACTTTAGACCTGGCAATATGTTCATAATTTTTGATAAATAAGTCACTTGCTCCTGAATTATAATCTGTATTTATTCTTGCAATTAGGTCTATTAAATGAAAACTATTAAATGAAACTATTTCTTTGTCTCTATGTATTAGTATTGCAGATAGTTTTCTTAAGTCTTCTAGTGTTAGACTTTTCTTCGCGCGATATACAGACATATCAATTGTATCATAATACTCATTTATTAATTTTAAATAATTTTCCTTATTATACTTAGATAACTTATTTAAAAAGGAATTCAATTTTTTAACCGGATATTTTTCATATATTATTCCATCTAATCCAGGTGGAACACTTAATCCATTTTTAAGTACATAGTACTTTTCAGTAAATTTATCATAATAATAATTTTCATCAAACTTAACAAATACATCTTTAATTACTTTCAAACTATCTTCGTCTACTTCATAAGTATAATTTCTTTCGTCTAACAGTTTTAAACTATCATTTAATCTTTTATTTTTGTTTTCGTCATTTTTGAATAATCCAAAAAATTTAATGTATTCACCTAAACAAAGACTAACATTTTCTTCACTAGTAAATAGATACATTGATAGTAGTTTACGATATATTTTTAAATCAAAATTAGCACATTCATCTATACTTAGTTTATTAAAGACGTATATATTTATAAATTCATCAAATCTAGTCTTTTTAAATATCAATATAAATTTTTTTATATCATTTTGTGTACTTTGTCCACTTTTTTTCTTATAGTATAAATGAAATAAAAAGTCATTAATATTTTTTATGTCACTTGATAACTTTTCGGTAAATAATTCCCAAGATATATTTAATTGAAGTGATAATGAACGAAACAATTGTAGCATACAGTCTTCGAGTAATTTACTATCATACTCTTCCATGTCAAAATGATTTAGTGATATTTCCATGTCCATAATTATCCCTCCTTTTTAATTTGTAGCATATTATATCACAAAATGTAATTAAGTGCAAAAAAAAGATGCATTTATATGCATCATTATTTTGCTTCGTATACACTAGCTTTTTTCTTGTCTTTTCCACTTCTTTCGAATTTAACAATACCATCAATCTTAGCAAATAGTGTATGATCTTTTCCCATACCAACATTTACACCAGGATATATTTTAGTTCCTCTTTGACGATATATAATTGAACCAGCGCTACAAAATTGTCCATCAGATAATTTAGCTCCAAGTCTTCTACCAGCTGAATCTCTTCCGTTATCAGTTGATGATTGACCTTTTTTGTGGGCAAATCTCTGGATATTTAAATTTATTAATAACATATCTTTAATCTCCTTTACTTACTTTTATATTTTTAGGATATTTATTTTGAAGTTCAGTAAGCAACTCTACCATATTATTTATTAAAGTAAGAGTTATATTATCTTCACTTTTAATTATAATAATCATTTTCTTATCATTATCTAAGAAATCAATTGCTTCTTTATCAAAATTTAATATCGCATTTACTGTAGTATAAACAATACTAGAACATGATGCACATACAATATCTTCACCATAAACAGCATAATTTGCGTGACCAGTTATAGTTATGTTTTTACCAATACTTTCTACTAAAATCATAATTAACCATTAATTTTTTTAACTTCTAATAAAGTATATGGTTGACGATGACCTTGAGTTTTACGATATTTTTTCTT
>CAYJBC010000032.1:11721-11960 GCA_964368535.1 uncultured Muribaculaceae bacterium | reverse complement strand
ATATGAAGATGACGGAATAACTAGATTGCATGAACAAGGTAATTATATAATTACCTCAATAGAGTATACTCATGCTAAAAATGATTATAGTTTAGTTATACAACCCTTAGAAGGTAAAACTGGTTTAATACCACCTCTTAGAGATTATATAGTTAAGTTTAGAAATACTAAACAACCAACTAGTATACTAGTTAACTCTAATGGTGAGAATATAACTGATAATGTAGAGCAAGTATTTG
>CAYJBC010000032.1:735-11711 GCA_964368535.1 uncultured Muribaculaceae bacterium | reverse complement strand
ATTAATAATATTGATACAACTAAACAAGTTAGTATTAATATTAAAGGTGATGATATAGAAATATCTACTATATGAATACTTGAAGAAGATATTAATTCAATAGTATCTGATTTAAAAATTAAAACTGTTTTAAAAGAAGAAATAGCTTCAATAATATTTAGTGATATAGATATTCAAAGAAAAAGAATTATGATTAATAAACTTAAAAGAAAAGGATTACATCCAAGATTTGCTACTATGTTTTTAAATTTACTTGAATTTATTAGTGAAGTTTAATATAATAGTATAAACAAGTGAAGAAAGAGTAGTAAATATATATTTATCTTTTAGAAAGTTAACGGTTGATGAAAGTTAATGATAAATTATATTGAACTTGCTTTTAGATGTTAATGGGTAATTCCTTTATAGATTATTTAAGAAGTAAATAAGGTGGTACCACGAATTATATTCGTCCTTTGGATATCATCTTTTTTTGTTGAAAGGAAAGTTATTATGGAAATGTATATTATATTTTATTTAGTTGTATTTTTAATTATCTTTATGATTGATTATTTTGTTGTACTTAAACCTCATTTAAAAGGTAAGAAGAAAAACAAGAAGATTATGGAAGTTGATTATTTAGTACTTAGATTTAAACTTGATAGAAATAAACTTATTAAAAGATGGATATTTTTATACTTTGCATTATTTAATGCTTGTATTATTAGTGTTGTATCAACAGTAGTATCTTTTGTACCAATAGATTTAATATGGCAACTACTTATTGGTTTTGCATTATTATTTGGTTTAATATACTCATTATATGAAATATTTGGTAGATATTTAGTTAAGAAAGGATTGAAGTAAAATGGAATTTAAAGAATATGAAAGTAAATGGCAAAATATATGGAAAGATAAAAAATGTTTTGAAGCTAGTAATAATAGTGATAAAGAGAAATATTACATTTTAGCAGAGTTTCCTTATCCATCGGGTGCAGGACTTCATGTAGGTCATGTTAGAGGTTATGGTGCACTTGATGCGATGGCTAGAATGAAAAGAATGCAAGGATATAATGTATTATTTCCAATGGGATGGGATGCATTTGGTTTACCTGCAGAACAGTATGCGATTAAAAATAAAATACATCCATCTTTAGCTGTTAAAGAAAATGTTAATGTTTTTAAAAAACAACTTGAAAAAGTTGGACTGTCTTTTGATTGGTCTAGAGAATTTTCAACAACTGATCCAGAATATTATAAATGGACACAATGGCAATTTTTACAATTTGTTAAACACGGTATGGCTTATAAAGGAAAAAAAGAAATTAATTGGTGTAATAGCTGTAAAATAGGTCTTTCTAATGAAGAAGCTGAAGGTAATGTATGTGAAAGATGTGGAAGTCCTGTTATTAAAAAAGAAAAAGAGCAGTGGATACTTAAAATGAGTGAGTATGCTGATAAACTTATAGATGGATTAGATGAAACAAATTTTGCACCAAGAATTAAAACTGCACAAGTAAACTGGATTGGTAAATCAACTGGTGCTGAAGTTAAATTTAAAATAGCTGGTGAAGAAGATTATATTGAAGTATTTACAACTAGACCAGATACTTTGTTTGGAGCAACATTTATGGTTATTTCTCCAGAACATAAATACTTATCAAAATATGAAAATAAAATAAGTAATATTTCTGAAGTAAAAGAATATCAAAATATATCAAAAAACAAGTCTGAAATTGAAAGAACAGATGCTTCAAAGGAAAAAACAGGAGTTAAATTACAAGGGTTAGAATGTATTAATCCAGTAAATAATGAAAAAGTAGAAGTATGGATATCTGATTATGTACTTGCAAGTTATGGTACTGGTGCGATTATGGCTGTTCCGGCACATGATGAAAGAGATTATGAATTTGCCAAAAAATTTAATATACAAATAACTGAAGTAATTGAGGGTGGAGATATTTCTAAAGAAGCTTATGTAGGTGATGGAAAACATATTAATTCAGGATTTTTAGATGGGCTTAATAAAGAAGATGCTATAAATAAAATGATAGAATTTTTAGAAAATAAAAATTTGGGTAACTCTAAAGTAAACTTTAAATTACAAGACTGGATTTTCTCAAGACAAAGATTTTGGGGTGAACCAATTCCAATGATTTATTGTGAAGATTGTGGTTGGGTAAGTGTACCTGAATCTGATTTGCCTGTGGTACTTCCTGAAGTAACAAGTTATGAACCAACTGATAATGGAGAAAGTCCACTTGCAAATATTACTGATTGGGTAAATACAACATGTCCTAAATGCGGGAAACATGCAATAAGAGAAACTGATACTATGCCTAACTGGGCAGGGTCAAGTTGGTATTATTTAAGATATATGGATCCAAAAAATGATAATGAATTTGTTTCGAGTGATGCTTTAAAATACTGGAATATGGTTGATTATTATAATGGTGGTATGGAGCATGCTACAAGACATTTATTATATGCAAGATTTTGGCATAGATTTATGTATGATCATGGTTATGTATCATTCCCAGAACCATTTAATAAACGTGTTGCACATGGTATGATTTTAGGTGCGAATGGCGAAAAAATGAGTAAAAGTAAAGGTAATGTAATTAATCCAGATGACATGATTAATATATATGGTGCAGATGCACTTAGATGTTATGAACTTTTTATAGGTGATTATGAAAAAGATTCAGCTTGGAGTGATAATGGTCTTAAAGGTTGTAAAAGATTTTTAGATAAAGTAATTAGATTACAGTCTAAAGTCAATGATGATATAGAATATAGTAAAGATGTTGAAAATTTAATTCATAAAACAATAAAAAAAGTTTCTGATGATTTAATTAATACAAGTTATAATACTGCAGTATCAAGTTTAATGATTTTAACTAATGAATTAGATTCTAAAGAGTCTATAACTAGAAAAGATTTTGAAACTTTAATTAAACTTTTATATCCTATAGCGCCACATACGACTGAACAGTTAAATGAAATGATTGGTAACAATATTCATTTAGCGGCTAGCTCGTGGCCTATATATGATGAAACTAAAACTGTAGATAACTCAGTAACAGTTGGAATTCAAATAAATGGAAAAGTAAGAAGCAGTATTACTATTTCTAAAGACATGAATAAAGATGATATTTTAAAGTTAGTTTATGCAGATGAAAATATTAAAAGATATACAACCGATAAAGAAATAATAAAAGAAATAGTAGTGCCTGGTAAAATTGTTAATATTGTAATTAAATAGGAGAAGTAATGGAAGAAGTATTAATGCCTAAACATGTAGCTATCATAATGGATGGTAATGGTAGATGGGCAACAGAGCGAGGACTAAAAAGAAGTGCAGGTCATGCTGCAGGAAATAAAACATTAAGAAAATTGTCTGAGTACATTTTATCTAAGGATATAGATGTACTTAGTGTATTTGCTTTCTCAACTGAAAATTTTAAAAGAAGTGAAGAAGAAGTTAAATTTTTAATGGATTTGTTTGTAAAAAAATTTACTAGTGAAAAAAATTACTTTATGAAAAAAAATATTAAAGTGGTATTTTCTGGAAGAAGAGAGCCTCTTCGTGAAGATGTATTAAAGGCAATGGATGATGTAACTCTTGCTACTAAAAATAATACTAAAGGTACATTTAATATTTGTCTTAATTATGGAGGGCAAGCCGAAATAGTTGATGCAGCTAAGAAAATAGCTTTAGATATTGACAATTTTAAAGAAGAAAACTTTAGTAAATATTTATATAATGATTTACCACCAATTGATTTACTAATAAGAACTAGTGGAGAACTTAGAATAAGTAATTTTATGTTATTTCAAGCTGCATATGCTGAGTTTTATTTTCCAGAAACTTATTTCCCAGATTTCGATGAAAAAGAATTTGATAAAGCTTTAGAGGTTTATTTTAATCGAAATCGAAGATTTGGTGGTATAAAAAAATGATTTTGAATATTCAAAATCTTTTTTTGACAAATAATTTATATAATATTTAATAAAATAGTATAGGTGATAATTATGAAAGTTAAACTTTTTGATGAAATACATGAAAAAGATTTAGAAGCTTCGATAAATAACTTTTTAAATGACTTCGAAGGTGATATAATAGATATCAAGTATCAAGTTGCAATTGGTATTTCTGGAGAAGAACAAATATATTGTTTTAGCGCGATGATATTATATAGTTAAACCATATACATATCGTTTACACTAGAATTTATATCATTAGTTGATAAAGTATTATTACTTTCTAATCTTGCAATTCTATTTTCAAGTCTATTTACTTGTCTTTCAAGTTTAGCTATTTTCATTTCTAAATCTTGATTCGGCATCATATTTGGTTGCATTTGTGGCATAGGCATTGGTGCTGGACCTGCTTGAAAACTAGAATTTGCTGATATATTTGGCATAACTCCATTTGCAGGATACATCATATTTTGATTTGGGACATTTTGGTATGCAGTTTGATTATAACTAGAGTAATCAGTTTCATTAAAAAATGAAGATCTATTTTTTTTCATTTAAATTCCTCCTAATTCATTATATGTTAAATAGAAAGTTGTGATAATATGAGAATGAGAAATCCTAAAGATAAAGATGAAGTTTTAGAAAATTGTGATTTTTATTATGATGAAAATAATTGTTTTAATAATGATAAGCCATTATATCTTGAAATAGGTATGGGAAAAGGTCAATTTGTAACTGGAATGGCTAAAGAATACCCTGATATAAATTTTATAGGTATGGAAAAATATTCTTCTGTTGCAAGTATTGCAATAAAGAAAATGCAAGAAGAAAATTTAAGTAATTTAAAAGTCATGGTTATGGATGTTGTAAATAGTGTAGATTTACTTGAAGGAAAAGTAGATAAAATATTTTTGAATTTTTCAGATCCATGGCCTAAAGATAGACACGCTAAAAGAAGACTTACTCATGAAAATCAATTAAAAGTATATGATAAACTATTTAAAGGTAAGAAGATAATCGAGATGAAGACTGATAATGATGCATTGTTTGAGTATTCTTTAGAATCTTTAGAATGTTTCGGATATGAGATTATAGAGTGTAGTCATGATTTACATAGTACTGATAAATTTAATATTATGACTGAGTATGAAGAAAAGTTTTCAAGTAAAGGTGTTAAAATAAAATATTTGTTAGCTTATAAAGATTAAATATCCATTTGGATATTTTTATTTTTATGTTATACTTTTTATAGGAGTAATCATGAAATATTCAGTATTGCAAATAGTTTATAAAACAGATAAAGTAAAGTGGCTTAAATTAAGTGTTGATAGTATGTTATCTCAAAGTATTAAGCCTAGTCAATATGTATTAATTATTAACGGTAGTATAGATAAGGATATGCAAGATTTGATATGTGAGTATAAAGTAAAACACAAAATTTTTACTATAGTTAACTTAAGAAAAAGTTTGAATATTGGATATGCATTAAATGAAGGAATAAAGCACGTCAAATATGATTATATTATGAGAATGGATAGTGATGATATATCTAGTATAACTAGATGTGAGTTAATATTAGATATTTTTAGTAGAAATAAAAATTTTGATATTGTAGGAAGTAACTTAGTAGAGTTTATTAATAATGATATAAATAGTGTCATTGGATATAAAGTAGTTCCTGAAAGGAATGCTGATATAATTAAATTTTCTAAGTATAGAAGCCCTTTTAATAATAGTACTGTTTGTTTTAAAAAAGATTCGATTATTAAGGCAGGGTTATTTAATAATTTAAATGTTTTTGAAGATTATGATTTATGGGTTAGAATGATTGAATTAAATATGACTGGATATAATATTCAAAAACCTTTAGTTTCTTTTAGGGTAACTGATAATATGTATAAAAGAAGAGGTGGCTATAAATATTTAAAAACTGCATTATCATTTAAATGGTCATTACTTAAAAAAAATTATATTAATTTTTTGACATTTATAATTGTAGCTAAAGTACATATTCTTACTTGTTTATCACCTGTAGTGGTAAGAAAAATGATTTATAGAGTATTTTTAAGAAAGGGGATTTAACATGAAATATTATAATAAAATAATATATTATTTTATAATTTTTGTTATATGTATATTGTATATATTTAATATGTTATTAACTTTGAAACTTTTTAGCTTAGAGATATTTTCTTATGTATTATATGGAATTGGTTTATGTGCATTAGCATTATATATATATCCTCTTTTTAAGAAAGGTTTTAAATTAAAGAAAACAGATATTTTTATATTTTTATTAATAATATTTGCAATTATATCTACCATATTTTCATATCATATTAAATCTTCATTATTTGGTTTATCTGGTTGGTATGAGGGTCTATTTTCTTTACTTAGTTATTATTTTACATTTTTAGTATCTAGTAGATTGGAAAATGATTTCAAAAATAAAGTAATTAATGTATTTTTACTTGGAAGTTTTTTTGTTTTGATATTTGCGTTTTTTCAAATATTGAATTTTGATTTTGTATTCATTCCTGAAGCATATATATGTAGTATATTTGGTAATGCAAATTATTATGCAGCTTATTCAGTATTAGCTTTAGGTTTATCAGTAGGATTATTTTGCAATAGAAAAAGCAAACTTTATTTTGCTTTTGTGTTAATAAATTTGTTTGGAGTCTTTTTGGCAAATTCAACAACAGGTTTAATAGGAACTGTTTTTGTATTATTTGTGTTGTTATTTACAAAAAAATTTAAGGAATTTTTCATTATATATCTAACTGCGATTATATTATTTTTGTTTACTGGTTTATTTGTTACAGAAAATATTTTTTTGGAAGTCACTAAAATATTTAATGAATCAAATTTAGTTTTAGATGATTCTTCAAACATAACAAAAGTTGGTACTAATAGAGGGTATTTGTACACTGAGACTATTAAGTATGTACCTGATCACTTTATAAATGGTATAGGTGTAGATAATTTTAGATATATAGATGATGGTGGGCCAATTGTATTTAATGAAGTGCATATGTATGCGAGTAAAGCTCATAGTGATTTACTTCAGATATTTATAACACAAGGTATTTTCGCTTTATTAACTTATATTGTGATGTATGTATATTTATTTATAAAGTATTTTAAATGTCAGAAAAATGATTATAATTTCGCAATATTTATTGGTATTAGTGCATACTTATTTCAAGCACAGTTTAATAATACAGTTATAAATTTGGCTCCATTTTTCTTTATTATACTCTCTTTATTAATTGATAATGAAAATACAGTATGTTATAATAAACAAAATAGTATAGGAGAGTATTTATGGAAGAAGAAAAAAAGAAAAATAACAAAAGAAAATTTTTGATAATTGGTATTGCAGTGGCAATACTCGCTATAACTACAACATTTGCATATTTTGTTGCGAGTTTATCAACACCAGCAGTTACTGATGTTGATGTAAGTACTGAAACAACAGAAAAACTTATATTTACACCGGGTACACCTATAAATTTAGTTGCTAATATAGGTAATTTTCCGGAAGCTGGTGATAGTTTAGAAAGTACTACTTCAAGTACTGCGCAAATATTAGCTAGTTCAGGTAGTGGTAATGCAAGTGCAACATATAATGTGTATTTTAATATAAATACAAATGATTTTGAATATGTAGTAGATGCTGATAATCCAGAGTTGTTACTTCAAGTAATCGATCCTAATGGAGATGAAGTAACTAATTTAGATGGAGTACAAAGAAAGACAATAGTAGATTCTGGTGGTAATACTATAACAGGGTATGATATTACTACAAAAAATTGTTTACTTAAAATAGCTGAAAATTATGCAATAAGTACAACAGATTCAGTGGTTGGTACAACACAAGAGTGGACTATTAAAGTAATATTTGTAAATCTTGATACTGATCAAACTTTAAATGAAGGAAAAACATTTGATGCGGAACTAATTTTACAGCAAGAAAAAATGACTAATTCAAGTGGATCTGTACTAGCTAAAGATGCCTTACTAATAAACGACGGTGGAAAAGCAGCTGTAGATGCAAGAAGTATTGATTTAACTTATGATGGTCAATATGATTCAGGGTTATATTCTTTTGAGGATAACTTAGGTAGTGCTTATTTTTTTAGAGGAGCAGTAGACAATAATTGGGTTAATTTTGCTGGATTTTACTGGAGAATTGTAAGAATAAATGGTGATGGTTCGATAAGAATGATTTATTCAGGAACTGACGCGCCAACTGAGGCACAAAAAGTACATGGTGTTGCAGTAGATTATATAGATTCAGTTAGTTATAATGCAGATGAGTCTGGTTTTCATACAAATTGGTATATGTATGAAGAAGGTAATTTAAATGGTAGGACTACTGATAGTATTATTAAGGGAACAATAGATACATGGTTTGTCAATAATTTAGTTGATTATCAAACTTACTTAGCGGATTCGGGATTTTGTGATGATAGGGACTATTATACTGATGGAACTACGGAATATGGATATAATGATATTAATGTTTATTCTGGTTCAGATTTTGCTCCTGGCTTTTACACACTTAATTATCCTGTTTTAAGACATGGTGATTTACACCAGTATGCTGATAACTTTAGTTGTTCATCATATTATAAAACTAGTAATGTTTTAACTTATCCGATTGGATTAATATCTGCTGGAGATGTTTATTTAGCTGGATTTAATGGTGCCGGTGAGTTTGGTACTATAGAAAGTGGTGTACATTATTTAAGATCTGAAGAAGGTTACTGGACATCTACTGCCATAACAAATGATGGTAATGGAAATTCTGAAAATGTTTTAGTTGGAGTTAGTTCTTCTGGTGATGAAATGGAATTCCTAAATATCAACCAAAGTGTAGATGCATCTGTTAGACCGGTAATTAATTTAAAAAGCGATACTGCTTTTGAAGGAACTGGAATATGGAATGATCCATATGTAATTGGTGAAAATTTAGAAGTATGTACTATATAAAACAGGTTTATAAAACTTGTTTTTTATTTAACATTGTGATAGTACAATAATAAAAAGCATTTAGTATTTTACTTTTGTTTTTTTTTTGATATAATGTAGTATATGAGGAGAATGTTATGAAAAGACATTTGATATTGTTGGTTGCTCTTATAATTTTAACAGGATGCGAAAATGTTGAAAATTTGGATGTTACTGAAACATTAGATACATTTGCATATAAAGAAACTAAGTCAAATGTATATAGAGTTGGTTACAAGTATTTTTTACCATCTGGTATGCAAGCAGATGACAACAGTTTATATAATGAACTTTTAACAAATAATAAATATAACTATTACATGTATGTAGATATGATAAGTTATTTTACTAAACAAGAAAATTTATATGTAGCTAATGATATATCTTATTATTCCGAAACATTTGAATATAATAATAAATTTGGTTATTTAGAGATAAATAATAAAGAAAATGATAAATATTTAATTGAAATTATGTATAATTATGCTAAAATAGAAGTAATGGTAGAAAAAGAAGATATTAATGAAAGTATAATTTATGCCATTAACGTATTAAAAAGTATAGATTATAGTGATAAAGTTATAGAAAATATGCTAGGTGATGATGTGCTTAGCTTTACTGAAGAAGAGTACAATATATTTAATACAACAAATAATGATAGTTCTTATTTAAATTATGATTATGATTATGTTGAACCAGAAGATATTACTTATGATCAGGATTTAATTAATTAGGAAGGATTTGAGAATATGAGTTTATTTAGTAAGATAAAAGATATTTTATTTGATGAGGAAGAGGTAAAAGAACAAAAGGTAGTTAAGGACGAAGAAATTAGACCACTGCCTAGTTCTATGCAAAAACATGAGGAAGTAGTTCCAGAACCTACTGTGGTTAAACCTACACCTGAACCAATTAAACATGATAGAGTAAGTGAAAAAGATATCTTTAAAAATGATAATACTTTTCCTTTTCCTGATTTTGATGAAGATGAATTTGAAAGTAATATGTCTAGTAATATTCCTCTTAGGTCTAAAACTCCTGAAGTAAGTAGAAACAATATTTCTCAGCCTAGCAGACCAACTAATGTAATTGAATATGAACGTCAAAGAAAAGTAGAAAAAAGAACTGAATATAATCATCATCAAAAAATTGAAACTACTGTAACTACTGATAGGAAAAAATTTAGACCATCTCCGATTATATCTCCAGTATATGGTGTTTTAAATGAAGATTATAAACCAGAAGATATAAAACAAAAAATTGATAGCAATGGTGATGAAGTTAGTATTGATGTAGATAGTGTAAGAAGAAAAGCTTTTGGAGAAATTAAACCTGAAGTCAAAGAAGAACCTGCGCCTATATATTATGAAGAAACTGAAACAGTAACTACTACATTTCCTGAGTATGAAAAGAAAGAAAAAGTTAAAACTATAGATGAGCTTTTAGAAGATACATCAGATATGAAGATAAATTTAGATGAAGAGTTTGAAATAACTGAAGAAATAAATGTACCTGATTTAGATGTTAAACCAAAGGCTAAAAAAGAACCAATAATTGATGACTTTGAGGAATCTGATACGCTTGAAAATGATTTGTTTGATTTAATTGATTCGATGTATGAAAGCAGAGAGGAAGAATAAAAATGGATATAATGACTGTGTTACCTATTATTATATATTGTTTAATCATAATATTTTTAATAGTGGGTATAGTACTAGGAATAAAAACAATTATTACAGTAAGTAAAATTGAAAAAATAGTTGATAATGTTAATGAAAAAATGGAATCTTTAAATCCACTTTTTAATCTTTTGGATTTTGCTGGAGATAGAATTGCTAGTTTATCTGATACTGTATTAGATTTCTTTAATGGTTTTATGGGTAAACTATTTACCAAAAACAAAAAAACAGGAAAGGAAAAAAATAATGACTAAAGGTGGCGGCGGAAAATTTTTATTAGGGGCTTTGGTTGGTGTAGGTATAGGAATGCTTTTAGCA
>CAYJBC010000032.1:0-725 GCA_964368535.1 uncultured Muribaculaceae bacterium | reverse complement strand
AAATAAAAATAGATGAATTAATTGAAAAAGTAAAAGAAATGGATATATTACCTGATTTTAATAATAGTTTGAGCAAAGAGTTAAACGTTATTGAAACTGATATAGAATCTTTAGAAAAAGAAACTATTTTGAAAATAGCTAAAGAAAAAGTAAAAGAAATCGAAACTAAAATGTCAAATATTTCTGATAAAATGAAAGAACTTGATGAAGAAGAAGTTAATGAATTATTTGCTGAAGTTAAAGAAAAAGCTAATAAGGCGATTAAAAATACAATTAAGAAATTAGAAAATACTAACTAAGTTAGTATTTTTTCATTTATTTATCACATTTTTGATATAATATATTTATTAGAGGTGTATATATGAATATTTTAGTAGTAGATGATGAAGATTTAATAAGAAGTGTTATTAAAGAATATTTAAGTATTGAAGGATATAATGTGTTTGAAGCAGCTAATGGATTAGAATCTATAAATGTTATGCAAAAGGAATCCATTGACTTAATAATTATGGATATAATGATGCCTAAAATGGATGGTTTTACAGCTTGTAAAGAAATTAGAAAGAGTAGTAGTGTTCCATTTATTATGTTATCTGCAAGAAGTGAAGAATACGATAAATTAGTAGGTTTTGATTTAGGTATTGATGATTATGTTACAAAACCATTTAGTCCTAAAGAGTTAGTAGCTAGAGTAAAAGCAGTTTTGAAAAGAGGAACTTCTATTT
>CAYJBC010000031.1:0-12519 GCA_964368535.1 uncultured Muribaculaceae bacterium | reverse complement strand
AGATACTTTTTTTCATGCACTCTTTCTTGTTCCACTATTTTTTCAAAATTGTTGTCTATCATTTTTCTCCTTATTAAAATATGTATGGTATAAATATAATAATTCCGCATACTACTGATGCGAATGAAAATACTAGTACCGCTCCTGCAGCTGTATCTTTAGCTATTTTAGCTAATTGATTTATTTCTGGCGAACATAAATCAACTGTGTTTTCAATAGATGTGTTGATAAGTTCAGAACCTATTACTAATGAAAATAGTATTATACATGTTAACCATTCATATATTCTTATTTCATAGTATAAACCTAAAATGATTATTATCAACATTATTACAAAATGAACTATCATATTTTTTTCTTTAGTTATACTAAGAACAATTCCAGATATAGCATTTTTAAAACTATTTATTATATTTCCATTTTTCATTTTTTACCACCTAGATTTACTATACCATAAAATCAAAATATATTAAATAATATATTTTATAATATCTGTTAAATATTAATATATATCAAAAACTATTTTATATGATGGTCTATTATCTTCCATATCTTTATTATAATAGTATTCCGATATTTCATCACCATACATTTCTTCCACAAATTGTTTTGAATTACCTCGTTTATATAATCTTTTCATCATGATATTATTAATTTTTTTATCACAAAAAACTATCGCATATGGTATATTTAATTTATATATAGTTTTTACCAAATCTTCATTAGGCGCTATTAACGATATTTTATTACTTTCTATATTGTTTTTTATAAGATCTATACTATATTTCAAAACCTCTTCTTTAGTTTTTAATGTGGTGCGTTTAGTTCCCTTACTTTTTTCGTGTTCTACTATTGAGTAATTTTTATCTCTATTATATTTAAAATTTGATCTTAATCTATCTATATCTATAAATTTATTATTCATTTCTGACAAATATGTTTTACCTAATCCGGGACTACACACGATTATTTTTATTTCTTTAATTTCAAGATTAGAATTATTTTTTATTATTTTCATATTAAAACCTCTTTGAATACGTATATCATATTTAAATTATTCATTATGTTTACATAAATAAAAAAAGCTCCTAATTAAGCAGCTCTTTTTTCATCATTGAATCTGTTATTTTTATTTTTTTTAGCCATTCTACATTCTTTACATCTAACAGGTTTATTTTCAAAACCTTGTTGTTTGTAAAATTCTTGTTCACCAACTGTAAAAATAAATTCTTTTTCACAATCTTTACATACGATTGTTTCGTCTTTCATTTCCATTATATTACCTCCTTTTATTTAAATCTACTCGTTTTGATAAAAAGAGATAAAAATTTAAACCAAGTATAGAATATCATACTTACATTAAAAATGCAAGTATTCTACCTTTTTATATACACTAAATCGACAAATCCATTGTAATTTTTTGTGCTTTCCAACTTTAATTTTATTTCTTTATTAAAATTATTAAATAATTTAATTCCTTCTCCTAGTATTGTAGGGATAATAGTCAGTTGTATTTTATCAATATAATCTTTTTCAAGTAGTTGATTAACTATTGATGCTCCACCACATATCCATATATCTTTTCCTTTTTCTTTTTTTAGATTATCTATTGTTTTGTAAAGTTCATTTGTAAAGATAATATTTTCTTTATTTTCTATTTTCTCACTTGTGATGACATAGCTAAATTTATCTTTGTATACCCACTTATCTGGGGACAATTCATTTATTATTTGTTCATATGTATTTTTCCCTAAAATCACTGTGTCTATTGAATTATAAAAGATATCATACGAACCCATATTATTTTTATCGCTACCATCACCTTCGATAAAGTCAACACTTCCTTTTTTATCAGCTATATATCCATCTATACTAACCGCAATATATAATACTACTTTTCTCATATTATTCTCCTTTAAATCTTTGATATAAACTATCTAAACTTCCTTTAAATTCATCCCACTCCTCTTCTAGATATCCTGGTATTGATTTAAAGAACTCTTTAACAACTTCAGAGTACTCTGAAATTGTTTCTTTATAACCTGGTATGTACTTTTCAACAGCTATATCAAATTCTGTGAAGGAGTTTATTACATCAGCTTTTACTGCATCTGATAATTCATCAAATGTTTTACCTGCTATTACTCCATCATAAAATATAAAATCCACAAATAAAATAAATGTTTCTTTAGCAAGAACTAAACCTCTATCAAGATCTTCACTTAATGCAGTTAATGCTTCATCAGCCTTTTCTTTAAGTACTATATCTGGACTTTCATTCAATTCTAGATTTTCTTCTATTTCACTACTTGAACTTGATTCCATTTCACTAGATATACTTGTTTCTAATTCTGAAGATACTATATTTTCTTTATGAGTTTCCTCTTGTGAAAAATCTGTACTTAAATCTGGTTCATAACTACTTTGATTATCGTTTTTATCATTTTTATTCATATTACAACCACTTACTATTACTATCATACTTAAAGCTGCTGCATATAATTTTAATCTTTTTTTATTGTATTTATCCATACTTTTCCCCTTTGTTTATGTATTATAGCATATTTATGTTTTTTTCACAAAAAACCAGATTGCTCTGATTTATATTAAGACCCAATATTTCCTTTGTCATCAAATCTTTTCTTATACTTTGAAAGCACTGATTTTAATGCTTTATTAGAATCAATTCCTAATTCTTCACTTAAAGCTAATAAAGAAAAAAGACAATCTCCTAATTCAAGTTCTAAATCATCTGTATTTTTATATTCCTTAGAACCATAGTTACTACCCTTTATTAATTCTTTACCTAGTTCTCCTACTTCACTTACTAAATCAGTAAACTTTATTTGGTAGTTACCTTCTAAATTATATTTTTGTATAAATTCTTTTACATCATTTTGCATAACTATTCCTCCTATGATGAATTATAGCATATTATTTACTCAAATGTATATTCTAGTATTTTTTCAATCAAAATAAAAAAACGAGAGCTTTCGCTCTCTTCAGGGGGTTGGTAACTCTCACTTTAAATCGTAAGAGAGACCTTGTTTATTTGCATGTTAAACATACGTCTATCATGCTATATTAATACTATACTAAATAATTGGTTATGTCAATCAATGTTTATTAACATTTTTTTATTATTGTAAAGTTATGTCAAGTTATTTAATTTATTTATTATATCTTTGTAATATTGTTCGTTAGTATATAACTTGTTAACAACAAATTTTTCTGCATCTTTCTGCGTTTTTAAAACTATTTGATAATCATTTTTTAAATCTGCTAGTTTGAATACCATATCACCACTTTGTTTGACACCAAATAAATCTCCTTCTTTTCTTTGTTCATAATCTTTTTCAGTTATATAAAATCCATCATTTGATTCTTCCATTATTTTTAACCTATCATTGTCACTATTACTTACTAAGTAACAATATGAGTCATTTGATCCTCTTCCTACTCTACCTCTTAACTGGTGTAATGTTGCTAAACCAAACCTTTCTGCGTTGTAGATAGCCATTATACTTGCGTTAGGAATATCTATTCCAACCTCAATGACAGTGGTAGATATAAGCACGTTTATTTTATTGTTTGCAAAAGCTTGCATTATTTCATCTTTTTCTTTTTGTTTCATAGCTCCATGCATAATTTCCACTTTAGCAACTTTCTTAAAAGCTTGTTCATATTTTTCTTTTAATTTATTGACACTATTTAAATCTATATTTTCACTATCCTCAATTAAAGGAGATACTATAAAAACTTGTTTGCCATCTTTTATTTCATCATACATTTTTTGAAGTAATGATTTTATATCTTCTTCTTTAACAATTTGTGTTATTATTTCTTTTCTTCCTTTAGGTTTAGTTTTAATAATAGATACATCTGAATCACCATACAATATAAGCGCATAAGTTCTTGGTATAGGTGTAGCAGATAAATATAAGATATCTGGATTAACTCCTTTGTTTTCTAAATTTTGTCTTTGCATTACACCAAATCTATGTTGTTCATCTGTAATAACTAATCCTAATTTTTTAAATACTACATCATCGTTAATAATTGAATGTGTTCCAATAAGTAAATCTATTTCATTGTTACCAAGTTTTGTTTTTATATTATCTTTTTCTTTTTTAGTCATTTTTCCTGTGATTAGTTCTACTTTTAAATTATAATTACTTAAAAACTTAGATAATGATACGTAATGCTGTTTAGCTAGTATTTCAGTTGGAGCCATAAAAGCTGATTGATAACCTCCTAAGAAGTTTAGATATATTGCATATGTAGCTACTAGTGTTTTACCACTACCAACATCTCCAAGAACTAATCTATTCATTCTTTTGCTAGTTAACATATCAATTTTTATTTCTTCAAAAGCTTTACTTTGATCTGTTGTTGGACAAAATGGTAAAGAAGTTACAAAATTGTTTATTTTTTCTTCAGATATATTTCTTTTTATTCCTTCATCACTTTGTTTTTTTACTTTTAAGTAATTTACTTTAAACATAAATTCAAATAATTCTTCATATATTAATTTTAATTTAGCTTTTTTAACATCTTCAACACTAGTTGGTTTATGAATTAATTTTATTGCTTCATTTTTAGATATCAATTTATAATCTTCATTTATATAATTAGGAATTTTATCTATTACATCATATTCTGTATTTAATGCATTATCTATTATTTTTTTTATACCTGCTTGTTTAATTCCATCTGTTAAATGATATATTGGTTCGATAGTATTATCCAATAAATTAAATTTTATATCTGCAGCGGTAAATGAATTTTTTAATTTATTATACTTTCCATATAATATAATTGTCTTCCCTATGTTTATATGTTGTTTTAAAAATGCTCTATTGAATATAGTAACATTTAATTCTATATTACTAGATATAGCTTTAAATGATAATCTATTAAAATTTCGTTTTATGTACATTACTTTAGCGTCTGTTACTACTTCTGCTTTCACATAATAATTATTATCTTCATCTATTTCATTAATATTAAATATCTTTATAAAATTATATCTATATGGATAATATGTTAGTAAATCTTCATGTGAAGTTATACCTATGCTATTAAGAATATTAATTGTTTTTGTTCCTACTGATTTTATACTTTTTAAATCCATGTTTACTCCCAATAACATTATATCAAAATATTTAACTTTTTTATCAAAAAGTGTTGACAAATTGCTTTAAATCGATTAGGATAATAATCACCAATTCAATGAAAAGCGAATTGGTGCTAGTATCACACTAGTCAACCCCTTTTTATTCTTTTGAAGTCACCTCCCGGTGGCTTCATTTTTTTATTTATAGACATTAAAAAACTAGATTCCTCTAGTTTTTATTTGATAAATTTTTATAATATTCATATCTTTTAATAGCGTTTTGTTTTTGTAATTCAAATAACTTATCTGCTAGTTCTTTATTTTTTATTGATAATGATTTAAATCTTGTTTCATTATTTAGGAAATCTAAATATTTATCAAAAATAGGTTCTTTTGAATCTAAATATAATTTTTCTTCTACTGGGTTATATCTCATTAATAATTGATATCCAGACTCTACAGCTAACTTTTCTTCTTCAATAGAATTATACATTCCATTTTTTATTCCATGTGCAATACATGGTGAGTAAGCAATAATGATTGCTGGCCCATCATGTGCATCTGCTTCTTTAAATGTTTTAAGTGTATGCATCATATTTGCGCCTAGCGCAATACTACCCACATAACAGTTTGGCGCACATGTTGCAATTTTAAATAAATCTTTTTTTGCACTTGTTTTACCCATGTTAGCAAACTCAGCAACTGCTCCCATTTTAGTTGCTTTACTAGCTTGTCCACCCGTGTTGGAATAAACTTCTGTATCAAGCACCAATATTTTAATATTTTCATTTGAATGGATTATATGATCAAGTCCACCATAACCTATATCATAAGCCCAGCCATCTCCACCTAATGCCCATACTTTTCTTGCCGGTACAAACTCAATAAGATCTTTAACTTCATTTGAAATATTCTCTTTTTCTAATTCTAGTTTTATTTCATTAGTTATTTCATCATTATTAAAGTTATCAAGTAATTTTTGATAAATAGTTTTTAAACTTTCTGATGAAGATTGTAATGAATTTTCAATTATACTTTTTAACCTTTCTCTTTTTTGTTTGTACGATAAATGCATTCCCATTGCAAATTCTGCATTATCTTCGAATAATGAGTTTGCCCATGGAAGTGAATATGGAGTTGATGGTGCACTACCACCATAAATACTTGAACATCCAGTTGCATTTGCAATTGCTATATTTTTGCCAAATAATTGTGTTAATAACTTAACATATGGAGTTTCACCACATCCGCTGCAAGCTCCACTAAACTCAAACAATGGTTTTTCAAATTGGCTTCCTTTAATTGTAAACTTGTCAATTATTTTGGGATTAATATGATTATCAAATATTTCTGATACATCACTTTCATAGTAATTTGACATTTCTAAAGCCTTATTACCCATTTTACCTGGACATGCATTTACGCATAATCCACATCCTGTACAATCATCAGTACTAACTTTAATTGTAAAGTTTTTACTTGGATCACCCATAAGTGGCATACCATCTATAAATTCACCAGCAAAAGGTCTTATGACTGCGTGGGGACATACTATACTACACATATTACATTGAATACAATTTTCTGATTTCCAAATAGGTGCGGTAACTGATATTTTTCTTTTTTCATTTTTAGTAAGACCACATGGAAATGCTCCACATTTAAGAGGCATTACTTCACTTACACTTAAATCATTACCTTCTCTATCTCCGATTCTTTCATATATAGTTTTTTCTTTATTTATTTCTTCTTTTTTATTTAAATCTATTTTACATTCTAATAAACTTTCTTTGGCTTTTTTAACTGCATTTATATTATTTTCTATTATATCTTGACCTTTATTTTTAAATGTATTTGATATACTATTAATTAAATAGTCTTCAGCATCTTCTCCAAGTAAATGTAATATAATACTTTCCATTATTTTACTAATTTTACCTTTTATATTATTTTCCGAGGCTATCTTTTCAGCATCGATATAGTATACTTTGATATTCTTTTTAATTAAGCATTCTTTTACATTGTTTGGTAGTTCATTGTTAATAGTTTCTTCATTATTAGATGTACTAATAAGTAAAACGCCGTTTTCTTCAAGTGACCTTATACAGTCAAATTTATTAAAGTATTCAAATTTAGTAACTACTACTAAACTAGAACTTTCAACATAATATGGTTTATTAATATTTTCTTTACCAAATCTTAAATTAGATACTGTTACTCCGCCACTTTTTTTAGAGTCATATTCAAAATAACCTTGAACGTAACTTTCATTAATTTCATGCATAATTTTAAGTAAATTTTTTGATGCACTAACCATTCCATCTGAACCAAATCCATAAATTTTTATATTTTTAGTATCTTCAGGTAATGAGTAGTTTTGTTTTTCTAAACTTAAATTAGTTACATCATCATTTATACCAATTGTAAAATTATGTTTAGGATTTGTTTTAAGCATAAAATAAACATCATTAATATCTGAAGGGGTTACATTTTTACTACTTAGGCCATATCTTCCACCATATATACTTACTAAACCAGTGTTTATCGAAGCGCATAAATCTAAATATAAAGGTTCTCCAATACTTCCAGCTTCCTTAGTGCGATCTAATACTGCAATGTTTTTTACTGTTTTTGGTAATACATCTAATAAATATTTAACACTAAATGGTCTATATAAATGAACTTCAATAAGCCCTATTTTTTCTTCTTTAGAATTCTTAATATATTCTTTAATAGTGTCACATACACTGCCCATGGCAACTATTATATTTTCTGCTTCACTATGTCCGTAATAATTAAATGGTTTATAATCTGTATTCATAAGTTTATTAATCTTTGACATATATTCATTAACTATATTAGGTACCTTAGCGTAATCTAGGTTTCTAGTTTCCATATTTTGAAAATATATGTCTTCATTTTCTGCCATACCATACTGCATATTACTATTTAAATTTAAACTTCTTTTTTTGAATTCATTTAATTTATCATAGTTAATCATTTTTAATAGTTCTTGATGATTTATCTCATCAATAGTATTAAGTTCATGACTGGTTCTGAATCCATCGAAAAAATGCATAAATGGTAGTGATGCTTCAATAGCAGATAAATGTGCAACTGCAGCCATATTTTGTGCGTCAAATACATTTGTAGATGCAAGCATACAAAATCCTGTTTGACGAGCTGCGTATACATCTTGATGGTCTCCAAAAATTGATAAACTGTGAGTTGCTATGCTTCTTGCTGCGACGTGAACTACTCCTGGAAGCATTTCTCCAGCCATTTTATACATGTTTGGAAGCATTAAAAGCAGTCCTTGACTTGCAGTAAATGTAGAGGCTAAAGATCCTGTTAATAAAGCTCCATGCATCGCACCTGCTGCTCCTGCTTCAGATTGCATTTCTAAAACTTTTGGTTTATCGTTATATAAATTAACTAAATCAGTAGATACTAAATTATCTACATTAGTAGCCATTGTACTTGATGGTGTAATCGGGTATATACTACACACTTCTGAGAATAAATATGCAACCTTACTACACGCTAAATTTCCATCTGTTATTTTTTTCATTTTAATTCTCCTTGTAATAAAATTATATCATTTTATATTACAAAAAAAAAGTTATATACCATAACTTTATTTATTTAATAGTTTTTCTTCTATCTCCATTAATCTATTATATTTACATATTCTTTCACTTCGGCTCATTGATCCTGTTTTGATAAATTCAGTATTAAAACCTACTGCAAAATCTGCTAATACATTATCTTCTGTTTCACCACTTCTATGACTCATGATGCATTTATAATTATTTTTTTTCGCAGTCATTATAGTTTTTGTAAACTCAGAAATAGTTCCTATCTGATTAGGTTTTAATAATATTGCATTTGCTGCATAATTATCAATACCTTTTTGTAAATATTTCTCATTAGATACAAAATAATCATCTCCTACTATCATTACTTTGTTATTAACTAATTTAGTAAGCACTGCTAAGCTTTCATAATCATCTTCACAAAATGGATCTTCTATACTTATTATTGGATATTCTGCAATTAGTGATAAATAATATTTAATTAAATCATTTGAAGTCATATTAATTTCATCTAATTCATATTTATTTGTTTTCTTATTATAGAATTCATTTGCTGCACAATCTAAAGCAATATATACATCTTTACCCGGAACATACCCACTTAAACTTATTGCTTTTATAATAATGTTCAATGCTTCAATCGTGTTACTTAAATCTGGAGCATATCCTCCTTCATCACCTACTGCTGTACTATAAGAACTTTCTTTTAACAATTTAGCCAGAGTGTGAAATACTTCACTCCCAACTCTTATTCTTTCTTTTATTGACTTTACAATTGGAACTATCATAAATTCTTGAATTGCTAGTCTATTAGATGAATGAGCTCCACCATTAATTATATTTATCATAGGTATTGGAATATTAATTTTCCCACTAGATAAATATTCATAAACCTCTTTTTTTTCTAACTTTGCTAAACATTTGATAGATGCAATAGATACACCAAGCATGGCATTTGCCCCCAAATTACTTTTGTTTTCAGTATCGTCTAACATTAACAATGTTTTATCTACTAATACTTGATTAATTTCTTTACCTACTAACGCTGATTTAATAGTGCTATTTACATTTTCTACTGCTTTAAGTACACCTTTACCATTATATCTAGTTTTGTCTTTATCTCTTAGTTCTAAAGCTTCTTTAGAACCAGTTGACGCTCCTGATGGTACTTTAGATACACCTTCTATACCATTATCTAAAACAATTTTAACTTCTATAGTAGGGTTTCCTCTACTATCAAGAATTTCTCTAGCCTTTATATCCTTTATTAACACTTAATCTCCCTTTTCTATTACCAAAATATTTTAGTAATTTCTGATATTTTATTTTTAAATAATACGTAACTTGCTATTTTTATAGCAGATGTTATTATTATAAATGCTCCTAAAACTTGTGTTACTGCTAGATTAGCAAATGGATTAAATAATAAAAGAAGTGCTAAAATCATTAAAACAATTGCGTTAACAAGAACTACATGCCATGACCCTTCGTTACCTTTTTTAAGCCAAAATGCGTAATTTAATTTTACTGCTCCACTTATTATTAAATATATTCCTAAACAAGTTGTAACGAAATTTATTACTGAATATGGATATACAATAAGTACTATTCCTAAAATCCCAATAAGAATTCCAAAAAATATATTTAAAGAATAAAGTTTTGCTCCATCTCTAGTAAAAAAATTATATAGTAAGCTTGCTGAGTATAGTATAAGCATTGACCCAACTAATATTCCAATTAACTTATTAGTTAAATCTGGATCAAAAAGCATTACTATTCCAAAGAATATAAATAATACTTCTACACTTATGCCAGTTAAAATCATTTTTAAAAATCTGTTTTCAATCTTTTTATGAACTTTTCTTTCTATCATATCTATCATCCTCTTTATAATTATACTTTTTTAATTATTTTAAGTCAACTACAAATGTGGATTTTACTATACTTGTATGCTATAATAATCACATAAAAAAGGAGTTATTATGCGTATAAAAGATATATCACTACATACATTTAGTGAATTTGCAAAAGATCATGAATTAAGTAGTTATGCACAAACTATTCATTATGCTATGCTTATGAGCGAATATGGCTATGAATATGAAATAATTGGTCTAATCGATGATACTAGTATCTTAGCGGCATCACTTCTTTTAACTAAAACAATTAATAATATTAAATATGCTTATGCACCTAAAGGTTTTTTACTTGATTATGCTAATGAAAAATTGCTATTTACTTTTACTAAAGAATTAAAAACTTATCTGAAAAAAAAGGATATTGCTTTTGTAAAAATTAATCCTGAAATAGTTATTTCTAACATAGATAATAAAACTTTTGAAAAAAATTATATTCAAAATAAGGAGATAATTAATTTTTTAACAAATACTGGATATACCAAACTAAAAGACAATTTATATTTTGAAGCTTTATTTCCAAGATTTACTGGCATTATAGATTTATATGATTTTGATTATAATAAATTTGATAAAAATACTAGAAATAAAATTAAAAAATCTCTTCGTAAAGGATTAATATTTAATACTGGTACTAAAGAAGATGTTAAATATTTAGATATTTTTAGAAAGAAAGATTCTTACTATTATAAAGATTTTATTAATATTTATTCTAAAGATGGTGATGTAGATATATTTACCGTATCAATTAATAGTGAAGAATATCTTAAAAATTCTCAAGATTTTTATGTTAATGAATATGATAATAATCAATTTTTAAATGAAAAAATGATAAAAAGAAGTCATAGTAAAAATATAAACAAAAAAATGCATTCTGATAAAATTTTATTAACTTATAAAAATGATGTTATGGAAGCCACGAAACTTGTTGAAGAAAATAAGAATGTTATTATCGCAGCTGCTTTAGTAGTTAAGAGCAATAATAAAGTCAAAGTAATATCTTCTTCTTATGATAAGGATTATAAAAGATATGTTCCTAATTATTTTTTATATTACAAAATAATTGAACATTATAGTCATACACATGATTTTTTAGATTTAAATGGGTTGTCTGGAGACTTTAGTAATACTTCCCCTTATAGAGGTCTAAATACTTTTAAGTTGGGCTTTAAACCCAGGATAATTGAATATATTGGGGAATTTGATTTAATAGTAAATGAAAAAGAATATTATTATTTACTTAAGCACAAATTATTAACAAAAGAATTTCAAAAAAAACATAATTAGTAATATGTTTTTTTATTGCATGAAAAAAAGCGATTTCTCGCTTTTTAAGTATTTCCTATATTATGCTAATTAAGCAATGATTTCAGAAACAACACCTGAACCAACAGTTCTTCCACCTTCACGGATTGAGAATTTAGTTCCTGCTTCAAGAGCAACTGGTGCGATTAATTCAACTTCCATTTCGATATTATCTCCAGGCATTACCATTTCAACTCCAGCAGGTAGATTTACAACACCTGTAACATCTGTAGTTCTGAAATAGAATTGAGGACGATAATTTGTAAAGAATGGAGTATGTCTTCCACCTTCTTCTTTAGAAAGTACATAAACACTAGCTTTAAACTTAGTGTGTGGAGTAACTGATCCAGTTTTAGCTAATACTTGACCTCTTTCAACGTCATCTTTAGCTATACCACGAAGTAGTACACCAGCGTTATCACCAGCTTGAGCATAGTCTAGAGATTTTCTAAACATTTCAATTCCAGTAACAACTGTTTTTGTAGTATCTCTTAGACCAACAATTTCAACTTCATCATTAAGTTTTAATTCTCCTCTTTCAACACGTCCAGTAACAACTGTTCCACGTCCTGAAATAGTAAATACG
>CAYJBC010000030.1:0-12904 GCA_964368535.1 uncultured Muribaculaceae bacterium | reverse complement strand
ACTATAAATAATACTATTGTAGGTATGAAAAATACTATTACACCTGCTGCTAATTTTTTTACAATTGAAGTTATAGCAGATGACATTTCTTTTTCTTCTCCGTTTAAAACTACTTTAAATAGTGATATAGAACCTAATATAATTATTATTAATGGAACTAATATCTTTGCAATAAATATAATTACACCCGCGAAGAAAAAACCTTCTAAAACATCAGTTTTACATATATCAATAGTTGTAGCATTAACATTTATAAATGAAAATAAACCAATTATTGTTACTAGTAAATAATTTAAATGCTTTTTTTTCATAACAATACCTCTTTCATAGATTATATCAAAATTTTATTTAGAAAACTAGTTATAAGTAAAAATTTCGTAAAAATATTTTATTCTATTTATATTTTAATTAAAATATGATATTATTTAAGTGAAAGTGGGGATTTTATGGCCAAAAAATTCTTTAATAAAAAAGTTTATAATAAACGAAAAAACATTTTGAGTATTGTAATTATTAGTATATGTGTTGTTGGTATTATAGCTAGTTTTATAATTACTTCAACTTTAACTAATAGAACTCCCGAAGATGCTGTTATAAAAATAAAAAATACAATATATATTGATTTATTTGGAGATGTACCTAATGATGAAGTTTTCTTTGAAGAATTAAAAAATGTTGATGAAGATAAAATTGAAATTGACTTTGAAGATATAGACACTGAAAAAGTTGGCAAATATGATATAGAAGTAAAAGTATACAATAAGAAATATGATGTAACAGTCGAAGTAATTGATGAAGTCGCTCCAGAGCTTGTTCTTAAAGATCTTAATATAAGTAATGAAGAAACTTATAAAGCTAGTGATTTTGTTGAAAAGTGTTCAGACAACTCTAAAGAAAAATGTGATATATCTTTTTATAGTGATGGAGTTGACCAAAATGGTAATAAAGTAGATTATTCAAAATACTCTACAAATGGAACATATGAAATTAAAATATCTGCATCTGATGAATCTGGTAATCAAACTGTTCTATCTACTAAATTAATTATTAACAATGATGCTACTACTGAAACTTGTGCATATGGAAATTTGGAATATGATCAAGCTAATACTTTAGCTTATATAGTTGGAAGTAATAACTGTGCTATAGATTTAAATTTATATCAAGATGAAAGTATGAGAAAACCTGTAATAGACATTGCAGAAACTGAAACAAATAAACTTAAAACTGACATTAACAGTATTCCTGACTTAACTGAAAATCTTACTATTAACAGAGAAATAAATGCAATATTAAATAATACTGGTAATGGTCTTGTTGGATATACATTAATGTTTGAGGTTTTAGAATCTGATGGAACTCTTGTAGTCAAATATTATATTAACCTTGAAGGTAATAGAGTTTATGTTGAAAATCCTTTGGGAATACAATAAAAAAAGTTGAATTAAATTCAACTTATTTTTTTGCTTTTTTTTGTGGCGCAAATACTAGAAAACCAATACCTGCAATAACTAATACAAATATACCAACTACTATAATTGTATCGTATGATGCTTTAGCTTCTTCTCCAGGACCAATATATTCGATTCCTTCTGATTCACAAGCTTCTTCAAGATTAGTCATAGTGTATAAATGTTCTTGTCCTTTTATTTTTTCAGCAACTATATCATTGTAATCCGGGTTAGTAAATTCGCTAAGTGCTGCATCAATAACTTCTTGACTAAATCCGTTTTGTGAAAAATTATCTCCTACTATAAAAAATGGTATAGTACTTTCTCCATTTAGCGTTTGAACAAAATAATCTAATAAAGTACCATTATCTTGATCAGGAGTTTCGCCCCATATATCAAATGTAACTAATTCAAAATAATCATCATATTTTCCAACGTAACTATTAAATTCTTCTACTGCTGCGGCACAAGCACTACATCCAGTACCTCTAAACATGTAAATTGTTACTTTTTCACCATCACTAACATTAGGTAATTCTTCTGCCTGAACATTAGTTACTCCTAAAGTAAACATAATTGCTAAAATTGTTAATATTTTTTTCATTATACCTCCGATATTGATTATAGCATATTAAAATTAATTAATAAAGCATTTATATGCTTTAATTATTTTGACCATAATTTCCTTTTCATCCATTGTTATTTCATTCGTTGCAACCAATGTTGCCAAACCGTTTGCATAAAGCCACATACTCATAAATAAGTCTTTAGCTTTGTTAAATGTAAGACCTTGTTTATTTACCAAATTAATTATTGTAGACTGATTCCACTTCTCGTCTAGTACATCGTTTATATTATTCCATTTAAGATTGTTTGATAAAAATAAGCTAGTAAATAGTTTTTTGTATTTTTGTGCAAATTCAACATAAGCAATACATAATGTTAATAAAGCTTTTTTATTATCTATTCTACTGTTTATAAATTCATCATATTGTCTATATATTTCTTTATATGCTTCTTCTTTTATTTCATCCATTCCACCAAACAATCGATATAATGGCTTAGTAGATACCCCCATGTGTTTAGCAAGACCTCTTGCATTAAGACTATCCCATCCATTGTCATTTATCAACTTAACGGCATTTTTTATTACACTTTTTGTTGTTATCTCTAAAACTGCAGGCATTATACTACCTCCTTTATGGTAACTTATGTTATTATTATATCACATTACCAAAAAATGTAAATTATTTTTTTAAATTAATCATCACTAAGTATACATATTGAACATTTTTCTCCTAAAATCTTTTTATTTTGAGATAATATATTAGGTGATTGAAATGTTTGGACATTATTTAAAATATATGCGTATTAAAAGAGGATTGAATCAAGCTGCTATGGCTCGTAAGTTATTTATTGCACCATGTACATTATCTCATTACGAAACAGGTTCAAGATTAGTTCCATATACTATACTACTTTTAGCTGCAGAAATATGTAATTTTAAAGTTCAGTTTTTTTATGAAAAAGAAGATAGAATAGTTGAATATGACGAGGTTAAGTCATTATTAGAAAAATAAAAAAGAGTTTTAACTCTTTTTTATTTTGTCATATTTTTTAAGTCATTATATATTTCTTCTAAGCTTTTAACTTTATTTGCTTCTATATTATTGCTAACAACTTCTGGATTATTAATAATTGGATTTTCCCTATTTAGTACTTCATCTCCATAAATATTTTTATAACCTAATAATAACGGTTTATTAAATATAGGGAATAGTTTACTATTTTTAGGGATTTTTGACGCTATATTAGATACTCTAAGTACCTTAACTACACTTTTAATTATAATATAAAGCGCAGGAATAACGATTAGTATTAACCATCCATAACTACTTGCTAAGAAAAATTGTATTCTTCCAAGTTGTGGTATTTTCATAGTTACCTTACCCATTATTGCTTCATATACTACTGGATTGGGATCTCTAACAAAATTGTTATCTCCTTTTGTATAATAACTATAATTTCCTTCTTTATCAACCATTATTTCTACTACCCTATGAGTTACTGAAATAGTTTCCCCAGGTCTAAAATCTGTTGAATTAAAAGATATAATATCTCCTACTTTTAGTTCATTTGGATTATCAACTTTATTTACTATTACAACATCGTATACTTCTATATTAGGAACCATACTTGGACTAATTATTGTATATAATGATATTGCTGGTTCATAACCTGCTCCTTTTTGTGCATAGATTTGAGCAGATATAAAATAATATATTAAAAATGCTGCTGCGATAATTAGAATCGAAAAAATAGTCCAACTTATTATTGAACTCACAAATTTTAATGGCTGTTTCAAATGCTTTTTATAAAATTTATATATAGTTAGGTCACTAACCATTTTTTTATATTTGTATAACCCATCTTCCATTTATTTCTTCCTATTCTTATTTAAATTATACCCTATATATATAAAAATAACAATAAAAAATTCACTATATATTATAGTGAATTTATTTTCTTTTGGAGGAACCGACCGGATTTGAACCGGTGATGATGGTGTTGCAGACCAGGGCCTTACCACTTGGCTACGGTTCCAAAAAATGCTTTAAATAAGCATTATTATTTTAATATATTTTATTTAATATGTCAAATTATTTTAAAGAATATTTATATTCCATATTTCTAATAGTTATTATTAAATTCAGTTCTTGGCTATTTCTAGCCTCCTTTGGTATTTTTATAAATAATGTATCTTCTAACTCTACTCCATTAAATCCTTCAACTTTTTCTTTTTTTAGATCTCCATTATAATTATATTCAATATACAGATAATTATCTACAAAATCGGTAATATTTGGATTATTTAGATAATAACTAGTTTCATCGTCTAATACAATTGTTCCATCTAAAACTAACATTGTTTTATCATTATCACTCAATAAATCTAAAGTCACCGTTTGTGTAAAAGTTGTGCAATCATCTTCTTTGCATATTTCATCATTATAATAATATTTGTCTGTAATTTCAAAATCACTAATGGTTAAGGAACTGTTTTGAACTATTGTTTCTTTAAAATCTATTGTTTGTCCCAATTGATATGTACTTACTAAAACCGATGCAGAAATGGTATAAGGGTCTAATGACACAATATTATATGTAGATATACTATTTTCGTTTTTTGTAATTGCTCCATTGTATATGGATAATTCAAAATCGGTTTCTATTTCTTCATGATCTACAATATATGGAATAACATAAGTTATATTTGACGACTTAGGAAGTGCGTTGTTAATTAAATCGTCACCATAATCCCTAAAATAATTACTATAACTTAAACTTGGATTATAAGATGCATTATTTGTTACTAGTTTTAGTTCATTAGGATCAAAATTAATGTTTTCTTTTGTATTATTACCTAAAGTAATTACTACTACTAAAAAAGTTGTATCTTTTTTTATTTCTTCCCCACTTTGATTATAATTGGTAATAAATGATTCTTCTACTTGAATACTTATATTATCTTGGTAAAACAATTCTTTTTCAGTATATATATTATTATTAAATGTTTGGGAATTAGTAATAATATTATATGTCAAATATCCTCCGACTATAAGTAAAATAGCGGCTATTATGAATATATTCTCCCTTAAATAATATTTAAACTCTCTTACGTATTTTCTTCCACTTTTTTTAATTTTATTTGTATCTAAATTTAGATTAATTTCCACTTCTTCATTATCTTCAATAGATAAATCTAATTCTTTTATATCACTGTTAAAATTAAATTGTTTTACATTAAATCCTAAAGTTCTTATAATGAAAAAACCAATAAATATGTACTGAAATACATATGCAATAAATATAATATCTCTATATATTCTAGATGCTTCTGCAGCAATTAATGAACTTTCCATTTCATTAAATATACTTGCATAATATATTATTAAACCTAATGCAGTTATATACATTAAAAGGCTTGCAGTATATAATTTTTGCTTTTTATTCTTACTAGCTAATAAAAATATGAGTACTATCAATAAAAGTATTATGATAACTGCGAATATATATACGTAACCTGTTATATATTGCTCAGCAAGATTATCTGTTATATCTGCACTATAATTATTTTTTACATACTCATTAAAAAATCTATATATATCTCCAAAAACAGATAATATATATATAGATAATATTGTTAGAATTAAATGCACTAATTTAAAGTATTTAATTAAAAAAGCGTATGGTTTTCTTAATATCATTAGCAATCCCTCTTATAGTAATATTATATCACAAATATTATTGAATGTAATTCTAATTTATTTTTTTATTTGCAATTATTTGTCCAGGAAACAGATAAATTGTTTCATTTTGAGATAAAAGTCTATCCTTAGTTACATTGAAGGTATTAGCTACAGTATCTAAACTATCCCCTTCTTTAGTAATGTAATAGCTAAAGTTTTTTTTAGGGATTAAAATCTCTTGTCCTTCATAAATATAATCATCTTTTTCTAAGCCATTCATAATCAAAAACAAATCTGGGTTAATATTGTTTTTATTGGAAAATTCAAGTAATGTCATGCCTTTTGGTGCCTTCATTACTTCATAATATAATTCCTTATTTTTAGGAACTATAATGTCCATTCCTGCTCTTAAATTATCTAAAAAATATATATCATTTATATTTCTTAAAAATTCGATACTAGTTCCAAATTTTTTCGATATTAAAGAGATAGTTTCTCCATTTTTAACTCTGTATCTTTCGTACATATAACCACATCCTACTATAAATTATGTAATTAATGTTTTTTTGTTAATAAATATACAATTTATTATTAGTGTTAAACTCCCATTCACTAGACTCTAGTAATAACTTTAATCCCTCATGAATTTTAAAGCTATATAATTTATTATCAACTAAAAATATTACTTCATCATTGTTTTGGTAAATTATTTTGCTTACAGAATCAACATCTAATACTATATCTATTTTATCTTTTTTGTAATTAATGTAACCATCGATTATGGAATATGTTTCAAATTCATTAGTATATGTATTATATTTCACTCCATTATTAGTTGTTACATCTCCACTTTCAATATCTATATCATAAGCTTTAGAAGTTTCATCGTCATATAATTTTAATATTCCATTTTCGTAGTTAATATACACTAAATCAAAACTAAGTTCCGTACTTAATTTATATTCCTTGTGTTCACCTGTTTTGAAATCTAATATATAATATGAATCAAAATAATATTTTTCGTCATAATTAGGTACAAACAATTCATCATTTAACTTAATATTCGACGTAGGTAAATATGTATCGCTTTTAAATAAATCTATTGTAGTCTCTTCTTGATCATTAATATATATAAATCCATTATAGTTCCATATAAAATAATATTTATCATTTACATTATAAATATTTATATCTTTATATGTTTTTTTTACATCTATATCTTTTTCTTCATGTGAAAAATAATAATTGCCCTCGTTTGTACATATTGGATAGAAATTCAAATCCCCATTTATTTTTATACAAGACATTTCATTATTTTCAAAATTTTCGATACTAGTAATTATTCCTCTTTTATTGCTGTATTCTCCGTTTAATTCTAGTTCGTATATATTTTTATTATCATTTATTTCAAAACTAAATAGCTTTGTATCTTTATTATAATTTTCTATAATTGAAATTCCATCTAATTTATACTCATATGTATAACTATTTTCTTTATAATAGAAGTATAAAAAAATGAAAAAAACTAGAAATACTATTGCTATTAGTACTACTAACTTTTTGTTCATTATTTATTATTTTTCCCTTTTGAATCTTTTTTGTAACACATCATTTGTTCAGAAACATTAGTTTCTATTTCGTTTAGACCTGATTTAGCTACATTGGATATTATAACAACTTCTCTCATTGTATCTATCGTTACTTTTCCCCAAATTAATCCTTGATAAACATGAAGATCATTAAACATATCTGGAGTGATAGATTTTAAAAAATATCCCCAAACTGCTCTTTTTTGACCAACTAATATTCTTTTATCTGTAAGTACTACTACACAAGAAGTAAAAATATCATAAAATTTGTTGTTTTTTTGTCCTGCAAAAACATATTTGACTTTTTCACCATCATTTAAATGTTTTTCAACAACTTTTGCATGTGATTTTATTCTCCATACTACTCCACCTGGATGTTTGCTTTTATACATTACTGCCATGTCTTGAACTATTCCCATTTACTTCTCACCTATATTCATTTTATCATTTATCTACTATAATTAGCAACCTATTTTAAATAATATGTATATACATATCTATTATTACCTATTTTTGTCCATCCCTCATTGGTTTCGATATCTGCAACTATTGTTTCATTTTTTAGTGGTGCATAGGTCGTTGTCTTTTCTCCATTTGGGCTCTTTCTTACATTTAAGTACGTTGCTGTTACTTCTTTAGTTTCATAAAATACACTCGGTTTTTCACTAACTATATACTCTTTACTTACCCACTGGTCAACACCAACTTTGCACCAACCATTATTCGAAGCTAAAATTGTTACTTTCGTATTGTTTGGAAGCATGTTAATTACTTCATTGTCTAACCCTGCTCCTTTTCTTACATTTAAATTACTTGCTTTTACATATCCAATATTACTTTCATCACTTCCATTAGTTTCACTCTTAATGTAATAGCTACTAACCCATCTATTTGTTTCTATTTCATACCAAGTACCTTGTTGATTAATTATATTTACTTTATTTCCGTTTTTTAAAGTGCTAACTACATCATAATTTGTACCTGGTCCACTTCTAACATTAAGAATTGATGCTGTTACAATTCCTTCATTTAAATTATTGCTTGTTGTTGGTAATTTTTCAAATACAATTCCTCTAGAATTAATTACAGTTGTAAAACTTTCATCTAAATACATTGCATCTTCAGGTTTTATTGCTCCTCCAGTTGTATCTATAACCCAAGCTCCTTGACTGTTTCTAAGCCATCCTGCATCTTTAAATTTACCCTTACCTATTGACATGTGAAAATGATTTCCTGTAGCGTATCCATCTTTTCCTTCAAGTAATACTTTTTCACCAAAAGTATAAGTTTTTCCTACTGATACATCTTTAAGATCTTCATCTTCTGTATGCATCAATAAAATAGTGACGTAATCTTCGAAATTAGGACCTTTTACTATATTATTCGATTCAAGCCATACAGTATTAGTACTACTACTTCCAATTCCATATATTTTTTTGACAGTCATACTTTCACATGGGCAATAAAAATAACTATCCTTCGCAGTTGTTCCGCCATTGTCATCAATTGAATAATCCCTAGGTGTGCCATTATAATTAGCTCCATGAGAAAACGTTTCATCGTATCTTTGTGTTATTGCAAGTTTTTTAAACGGATAAATTAGATAATTCATTTTGCTTTTCCTCCTTCTTTTGATTAAATAATTCCATTAAATTATCTGATAAACTGTATACTCCTGTTGATAAAATACCTGCCATTGTTACTGAGTATGATATATCCTTAGAATATATATAATATATAACTGATATTGATACGCCAATTAATATATTTTGTATTGGTATAAGTTTATTATTAAACCATGGAATTTTTGTTGCTATGTAACCACATAACATTGTAATAACCATTGTTGCTATTGTAACTATTTGTTCCAATCTATTACCCCTTTCATAATAAAATATGATGAATATGATTTTTTGAAAAGTTAATTTGTCTAAATATATTATTTTTTGTATATAAAAACGAACTATTTTAAAGTTCGTTAAAGTTTTCTATGGTGGAGCAGAGGGGAATCGAACCCCTGTCCAATATACTATGAGTGCATAATATCTACAAGTTTAGCTTAACTTGAATTTCCTTTTTAAATGGCTTAAGACTAACCTAATTAAAAAGTAAGTTTAGTAATTATTCAAGCAGTATATCCAAACACTACACTACCTATATTTTGTATTTATTATCCTCTATCCTAAGCTACAAAAAATTTAAGTAGAAGAGCTCCGTTACCTTCTATTAGGCAAATGAATAATTCATTGGAGCAAAACTTGTTTCAGTTTTGTCATTTAATTTTAATTTACATTTAAAGTATGCCTACTACTTGCAATCATGCCCATACATATATGTCGAAACCATACTGCCCCATATTTGAATTATACCATAAAATTGACAATTTGTCCATTTGGCTATAACCTAGTATACTTTGTGACTTATTCCATAATATATATAAAGGAGTTTTTATGAAAAATAACAAAATAATTATATTCTTACCTCTAATTATTGGTTTTATCTCTTCTTTATTTGTGAATAACGACTTAAACAGTCTAGTATTACCCCCTTATATGCCTCCTGCTTATGTTTTTGGAATAGTCTGGTCTATCTTATACTTAATTATGGGATATTCCTTATATCTTGTTTTAGAGTGTAATAAATGCCTACTAGATTTTATAACACAGTTTATTTTTAATATTACTTGGTCTTTCATTTTCTTTAATTTTAATAATTATTTATTATCAGTTATATGGATCATAATACTAATTTTTCTTGTTACTAACATGTTATTAACATTTATTTTTGAAAATAAAAAAGCAGCTTATCTAAATCTGCCTTATGTATTATGGTTATGTATTGCGTTATATTTATCTAGTGGGATATTTGTGCTTAATTAACAATATTAATGTGACTTATTCCATTAAGTGCTAAAGTTGTAAATTCTTTTTTTAAATATAATGGGTACGCTGCTACCCCTATCATTGCTGCATTATCAGTACAATATTTAAAACTAGGAACTAAAAGTTTTCCTTGATTTGATTCAACTACTTTCGATATCTCACTTCTTAAATACTTATTTGCTGATACTCCGCCCGCTACTATTACATTTTTTATAGTAGTTTTTTTCATTGCTATATCTAATTTACGTGTAAGCTGCTCTACTGCAACTGTTTGAAAACTTGCAGCTAAATCACTTAACCTTAATTCATTACCTTTCATTTTTTCTTTATTAACCAAGTTAATAACACTACTTTTTAAACCACTATAACTAAAATTATATGTTTCGTCAACAACTGACTTAGGTAAATTATATGTAACTTGGCCACTTAGCGCTGCTTTTTCAACGCCAGGTCCACCTGGATATGGTATTCCAAGTACTCTAGCCACTTTATCATAAGCTTCTCCTATTGCATCATCAGTTGTAGCACCTAAAAGTTCAAATTCATAATCATTAGTCATTTTTACAAGTTCTGTATGTCCACCGCTAACTATTAATGCTAAAAGTGGATATTCGTAATCATATTCTAACTTTGATGCATAAATATGACCTATTAAATGATTTACTTTAATTAAAGGTTTGTCTAGCAAATATGATAAAGTTTTAGCAAACTCTATACCTACTAATAATGATCCCATTAATCCCGGGGCATAAGAAACTGCTATAGCATCAATATCTTCTAGTTTTATGTCTGATAATCTTAATGTTTGATCAAGCACCATTGTAATGTTTTCACAATGCATTCTTGAGGCAATTTCTGGTACCACACCGCCAAACTCTGCATGAGTTTGCATTTGAGTAAGAATTGTATCTGAAATTACAATTTTACCATTTTTTACTATTGCAATACTTGTTTCATCACAAGTAGTTTCAACAGCTAATATGTATACATCTTTCATTTTACATCCCTCATCATTATAAGTGCATCTTCTTCACCATAATACTTTTCTCTAATATGAATAATATTAAAATCATACTTTTCATATAATTTTATGGCATTTATGTTTGATTTTCTAACTTCTAAAAACATTTTTTGTTTATATTTGTTTGTTATATATTGCATTAATTTGTTTCCATATCCTAAATTTCTACATGTATCTTTGACCAAAAAGTCTATTATACTGACTGAATCTTCATCAAATACATGTAAATATATATATGCAATTATATTATTTGCTTCTTCTAATACATAAATTTTTTTAATATCATTATCAAAATCAAAAATAGTTATATTTTTAAATTTACCTGAATCTACTATTTCATTTAATTTATCTATATCTTTTTCTTCAGCTTGTCTTATCAAGTTTCTACCTCTATTTTCTTAACATATAGTGGTTTAACAGCATGGTGGTTTATAGCTTCTTTAGATAAAGATTTTTTTATTACCTTTGAATAATCAATTGGTATATCTGTTTTTACTTCATATTCTTTTTTAAAGTTATCAAATTCAGCATTTTTTAAATATTTATAATCACCAACTAAATTATCTTTTTCATCAAATAAACCAATATAATAACCGTTAGTTTCTTTAATAGCTAGTATTTCTTTTTTTTCATTTATTGAATATGCCATTTCTTCTAATGTAGTGACTGTATATATTGGTATATTTAAAATATAAGCAAATGTTTTTGCTATAGTTACCCCAAGTCTGACCCCAGTAAATGATCCTGGTCCTATTGTTACCAAAATGGCTTCTGGCTTATCATTATCTAAAACCTTTTTTATTGTTGGCATTATGAATTGACTATTATTTCTTTGTCCAATGACACTTTCTTCTTTTATAATTTTATTACCTTTAAATAGTTTTATTAATACATCACCTGAACATGTGTTGATATATAAAAGTTTCATTAAAGCACCGTATCACAAATTTCTTCGTATGCTTTGCCAAATGGTTTTAATACTATAACTCTACTATTCTCACCAGTTATTTTAATATCAAGTTCTAATCTTTCTTCTGGTAAAATATCTTTAATAATTTCAGACCATTCGATTATTGTAACTCCATTTTTAGAAAAGTAATCTTCTATTCCTATATCACTATTTTCCTCAAGCCTATAAACATCCATATGATATAAAGGAAGTTCACCTGCATCATATTCTTTAATTATATTAAATGTGGGGCTAGTAATAGTTTCTTCTATTCCTAATGCACTTGCAAAAGCTTTAGTAAATAAAGTTTTACCAGACCCAAGTTCTCCATTCAAACATATTACCATGTTGGGAAATTTTTCACTTTCTAAATTTTCGGCTAAGTATATAGTATCTTCTACATTCTTAGCAATATATTTATAATCCATATTATCACCTAATAAAATTATAAAGCAAAAAAAAAAAGAAGTAAACATTTTATACGAAATATTACGTAAATTTACTTATTTTATTGCAAAAAAAAAATTGGCGATTACCTATTTTTGCGTTATGCTATCGTCGGCGTATTTGGTCTTAACTTCTCTGTTCGGAATGGGAAGAGGTGTACCACCAAAGCAATCGTCACCAATTAAGGATTTTGTCCTTTAAAAACTGATAATGCATAACTCATCTTTATATAAAAAATAATATAAAGTTAAATCCTCGAATTATTAGTACTAGTCAACTCAACGTATCACTACGCTTCCATCTCTAGCCTATCAA
>CAYJBC010000029.1:0-13582 GCA_964368535.1 uncultured Muribaculaceae bacterium | reverse complement strand
AAACCTCTAAAACAGAAGAATGGACTTTTAGATTAACTATGGTTAATTTAGACAGTGATCAGCAGCTTAATGCTAGAAGAACTTTTGAAGCAGATGTAATAATGCAAAATGGGCCTAGAGAAGAATATAATACATCAGAGCTTATCTTAAGTCATAATGGCGGAGCTGAATATATTGAATCTAAAGGCAATCCAAATTATACTAAAATTAATGGAACATATGAACAACAATTAATATTACCTAGTTCATGTACTGGAACTGGATGTATTAATAAAGGTGATATTAATTTAGTAGATCCAGGTATGTATATGCTTGTGGATGGGTATGGAGCTAATCCAACTAAAAGTTATTATTTTAGAGGGATGGTGGATAACAACTGGGTTTATTTTGGTGGATTTTACTGGAGAATAATAAGAATAAATGGCGATGGCAGTGTACGTATGATTTATTCTGGTATAAGCGGACCTACAGAAGGAATGGCTTATCTTAAAACTGGTAGTGATACAGTTAAAAGTGGTAGTAATTTTCAGTTTAATTCAACAAATAATAGTAGTGAACATTCTGGATATATGTATGAACTAGGGGTTACAAGTGGTAATAAAGAATCTAGTGTGGCTAAACTAAATATTGAAACATGGTTTGAAAATAATCTACTTCAACATGATGAATATTTAGCAGATGCGATATATTGTAATGATCGTAGTACATATACTGGTACTATTGGTGGTACTTCTCATACTGGTAATGGTATAGGGACTGAGGCAACTTGGTACTATGGAGCATTTAGGACTACTAATAATGTACCATCACTTTATTGTACTAATTCTGAAGATGCATTTACAGCTTCAACTGTTTCAGAGCATTCAAATGATTCATTAGATTATCCAGTAGGTTTAATAACTATGGATGAGGCATTAATCGCAGGTATGCTTAGTACAAAATATGATACGAGTAACTATTTATATACTGGACAAAATTACTGGACTATGACACCATATTTAGGGAGTAGTAGTTCACAACTATATTATATAAGTTCAAATGGTAATTATGGGGCTGCTGTTGCAAATTCGAGTTTTGGTTATAGACCTGTAGTAAGTTTAAAAAGTAATGTGTTATTAACTGGAACTGGTAAATGGAATAATCCATATATAGTAACAGGCTTGGATGTGTAAAAAGTTATAAAAGTTTTTTAAGATTTGTTTAAAAAACTTTTTAATTGTGATAAAATAAATAATAGAGTGATGCATATGATGGAAAGAGATACTTTTATATTACTAGCTATAGCGTATTATACACTTTCAATTATACTTATAATTGGTCTTTTAGTTATGCTTAATAGAAAAGAAAAGAAAAAATTTCAAAAACAAATTGAAGTACTTGAAAGAGAAAAGAATCTAATTATAAGTGCATCTATATTATCTGAACTTAATAAAGTCGAGGGACTTGCTAATAACGATGATCTTAAAAATAAATTTTCTGATTGGAAAGAAAGATTTGAAAATATAAAAGATGTTGAAATGTCTGAACTTAGTGATAAAATAAATGATATTGAAAGTTTATTTATAGATAAAAATTATAAAGAACTTAAAAAAGTAATATTAGATTGTGAAGTAAGTTTAAATGGACTTAGAACAAAATCTGATTTTTTACTTGATGAAATTAAAGAAGTAACATTATCTGAAGAACGTAATATAGAAAGTATTACTAAATTAAAATCCGTATATCGTTATATAAAAAATAGATATAATGAAGATACTGAATCTTATGAAATGATTAAAGTCCCACTTGAATTACAATTTGAAAATGTTGATAAATTATTCACTGCTTTTGAAAATATGATGGAAAAAAATGAATATACTGAAGTAGGTAAAATAGTTAAAGCAATAAGTGATGTAATAGGTAATTTAAGTATTGTAATTGAAGAAACTAAACCTATCATATCTTTAGGTAAAACTTATATACCTAAGAAAATTGATGAAGTAATGATGCTTTCTGCTAGAATGGAAAAAGATGGTTATAATTTAGAATATCTTAATATAAATTATAATAAAGAAGAATCTGAAAAGAAAATATTAGATATATTTCAAAGACTTAATGTACTTAATATTGAAGATTCTTTATTTGAACTTAAAACTATGTATGATTATTTTGATTCATTAATAAGTGATTTTGAGAAAGAAAAAATAGCTAGAAAAATATTTGAAGAATATTTAAGAACAATTATAATAAAAAATAGAAAACTTGAAAAAATTAATAATGAACTTCTTAAAAAAGTAGATGACATTAAATATAGTTACGATTTAGGTGATGATGAAGTTAGTGTGATATTTGAAATTAGAGATGATTTAATAAGTGTTTCTGATTCATATGACAGAATGGTAAATTTACATAGAAGTAAAACATTGTCATATGGAAAACTTGCTAAAGAGATGGAAATATTAAATGTTAAATTATCTAAAACAGAAGAAAAACTTAATGTAGCCTTAAGATCTTTAGGAAGTTTAAAAGAAGATGAAAAAAGAGCGAGAGAACAACTTGATGAAATAAAAAACATTTTAATAAGTAGTAAAGAAAAAACTAGAGGATTTAAACTTGCATATATACCTAAAAATTATTATGTAGAACTTTCAGAAGCCATGCAGGCAATAGACATACTAGTAGATGAACTTGATAAAAGACCTATTTCTATAAGAACACTTAATACTAGGGTTGATACTGCTAGGGATTTAGTTTTAAAAGTATATAATACAATAAATGAAACTATTAAAACTGCGAGAATGGCTGAAGTTGCAATAGTATATGGTAATAGATATAGGATAGTTAATAAGGAAGTTGATTTTGGACTTACTAAAGCTGAGAATGCTTTTTATAAAGGTAATTATAAATCAAGTTTAGAAAATGCAATTAATGCAATAAATATAATTGAACCAGGAATACACAAAAGATTGTTAGAGGAGTATAAATGATATATTTAGATTATAGTGCCACGACAAAGATTTCAGAAGATGTTCTAGATACTTTTAATAAAACTTCTAATGAATATTTTGGCAATGCAAATTCACTTAATTTATTAGGTGAAAAATCAGATGATTTGATAAAAAAAGCTACTAAACAAATAGCAGATATACTTGGATGTGTAAGTGAAGATATTACCTATACTTCAAGTGCAACTGAATCCAATAATATGGCTATTATTGGAACTGTTATGGCTAACCATAAAGTAGGAAAACATATAATAACCAGTAAACTAGAACACCCAAGTGTATATGCTATATGTGATTATTTGGAGTCTATTGGGTTTAAAATAAGCTATGTTAAAAATAATGATGAAGGTTTAATAGATTTTGATGATTTAAAAAAACTTATGACTAAAGAAACTATTTTAGTTAGTATATGTGCGGTTAATTCTGAACTTGGTATTAGGCAGCCTCTTAAAATGATTAAACAAATAATAAAAAAAGAAAATGCGAATACTTATTTACATAGTGATATGACGCAAGCTATTGGTAAAGTACTTATTAATACTACTGATGTTGATCTAGCATCAGCTAGTAGTCATAAAATATATGGTCCGTGTGGAATAGGTTTACTATATAAAGCAAAAAATGTTAAGATTAATCCGTTGATGTATGGTTCTGGTAAAATAAATGAATTAAAAAAAGGTACACCTGCAACTGCTTTGATTGCATCTTTTTCTAAAGCTTTAAGATTGTCTCAAATTGATATCGAAAAAAGAATCTCTTATGTAGAAAAGATAAACGAAAAAATTAGTTATGAATTATCTAAAATAGATGGAATTGTACTTAATAAAACTAAATATTCAATACCACAAATCTTAAATATAAGTTTTGATAATGTAAAGTCTGAAACTTTTGTTAGAGTTATGGCTGATAAAGATATATATTTAAGTACAAATACGGCTTGTTCTTCAGGAGAATTATCTAATTCAGTACTTGCAGTATATGGTGATAAAAAAAGAGCTAGCAGTACTATAAGAATAAGTTTATCTCATATAACTAGTTTAGATGAAGTAAATAAATTCATTAAAATATTCAATGAAGAGTACAATAAATTAAATAAACTGTTAGATAAGTGACATTAAATAAATTATTTAATGTTTTTTATTGCATAAAAAACTTAAATATCTTATAATTATACTAGGTGAGACTATGTTAAAAATAAATTTTAAAAAATCTAAAAAAAATATAATACTTTTAATTATACTAATTTTAAGTATTGCAGTTATTGCGGTATCCTTTGCTTACTTTATTGTAAGGCAAGCTCAACCTGCGATTACTGATTTAAATGTGGGTTCAGAACAAGCAGAAAGACTAATATTTGCTCCAGGAGACGGTATAAATATATATGCAACTATGGCTAATTTTGCAGAAAGTAATGGAACGTTATCTGATACAACAACATCTACTGCAACTTTAAGTTCTAGTACTTCACTGGGAACTTCATCTGAAACATATAATGTATATTTTTATGTATCTGATAATGATTTTATATATACACATGATGAAAATACTCCTGAATTAATTTTAAAAGTAACTGATCCAACAGGGGCAGTAGTTGAAAATATTGAAGGCTTAACTGAAAAAACTATAGTCGATAAAGATGGTAATACAATAACTGGTTTTGATGTTACAACTTTTAAAGGTTTAGCAACTGTTAAATTAAACCATCCTATAACTAATGATGATCCAACTAATCCAACTATTCAAGAATGGGTAATCGAAGTTGTATTTGTTAATTTAAATACTAATCAAGTTGAAAATATGAATAAAAATTTTAACTCTGAATTTATTATTCAAAAAGAAGAATATTTATTACCTTTAGGTGTAAATGTTATCGAAGATAATGGTGGAAACACAGCAATAGAACTAAAAGGAAATCCTGATTTTACTCAAAGTGTAACAATAGATGATGGTGTGTATTCAGCAGCTGATAGTTTAGGAACTAGTTACTACTATAGAGGAGCTGTTGATAATAACTGGGTAGAATTTGCTGGATATTACTGGAGAATTATAAGAGTTAATGGGGATGGTAGTGTAAGAATGATTTATTCTGGAAATACTGCTCCAAATTCTAGTCAGTCTATAGTAATGACTGGAAGTGGTACTAGTATTGGTACTGGATCATATAATACTTCTAGTGATAGTGCAGAATATGCAGGTTATATGTATACAATGAGTGAAGCAAATGGTTTGGGAACTAATAGTAGTGCCAAAACAGCAATAGATACTTGGTATCAAAATAATATATTAAATACTGATGCACATACTAAAATAGATGATAGTATTTATTGTAATGATAGATCAGCATATTCAGATACTGGAGGTACTGTATTAACACCAGCAGTAGGAACGAGTAATTTATATTTTGGTTCTTATATAAGAACTGTTGAAAATAAACAACCGACATTATCTTGTCCAACTCGACTTGATGCATTTACAGTTGATGATGAAATAAATGGAAATGGAGCATTAACATATCCTGTAGGACTGATTACGACAGATGAGTTAACAATGGCTGGTATGATTGATTATACAGATAATAAAAATGTTTATTTGTATACTAATACTAATTACTGGACTATGTCTACTTATTATTACTCAAGTGGTTTGAGAATGATGTCACCTTCTGTAGAAAATGGCGTTAGTCATACAAATGTAGATCATAGTGTTGATATAGGCTACAGACCTGTTATATCAATAAAATCAGATGTTACAAGTACTGGAACAGGAACATATGATGATCCTTATGTTATTAGTTAGATAATAGGTATTACTTATTATCTTTTTTTATGGTAAAATACTATTGAAGTGGTGATGGATTTGGAAAAATTAATTATAATAAAATATGGAGAATTATCTACTAAAGGTGATAATTTAAGTTTCTTTATAAAAAAACTTAAAAGTAACATAGAATTATCTTTAAGGAAGTTTGATAAAACAGTTATTGAATACGATTATAGTCGTATGTTTATAAGAACTAAAAACTTTGAAGAAGTAGTTGAAAGATTACAAAAAGTATTTGGTATCCACGAAATAAATGTTGGCTATGAAATAAATAGTAATGATATCGAAGAAATAAAAATTAATTTGCTATCTAAAATTAAAGAAATAAATTTTAAAACTTTTAAAGTAGTTACTAAGAGAAGTTATAAACAATATGATTTAAAAAGTATGGATGTTTCAAGAATATTAGGCGGTGAAATTCTTAAAAATATTGATGGAATAAGTGTTGATGTACACGATCCGGAAATTTATGTAAATGTAGAAATAAGAAAAGATAAGTCACTTATTTATTTTGATAAAATCAAAGGATTAGGTGGGTATCCGGTTGGAACTCAAGGAAAGGCTCTTTTAATGTTATCGGGAGGAATAGATTCTCCGGTTGCGGGGTATTTAGCGATAAAACGTGGTTTATCTCTAAATTGTTTGTATTTTGATAGTCCTCCGCATACTAGTGAGAAGGCTAAAGATAAAGTAATTAGACTTGCTAAGATACTTAAAGAATATGACATGAAGTTAGGTATGTTTGTTGTTAAATTTACTAGAATGCAAGAAGAAATACTTAAAAATTGTCCTCATGAATATATGATTACAATTATGAGAAGAATGATGTATCGTATTGCTCAAAGGGTAGCAAATAAAAGAAATATGAATGTAATTATTAATGGGGAGTCAATAGGTCAAGTGGCTAGTCAAACATTAACAAGTATGAAAGCTATTAATGAAGTTATTAATTTACCAGTAATTAGACCTGTTGCTTGTTTCGATAAACTAGAAATAATTGATTTAGCAAAAAAGATAGGTACATTTGATACTAGTATTGAACCATATGAAGATTGCTGTACTATATTTGTACCTGACCATCCAGTAATAAACCCTGATTCATTGAAATGTTTTGAATATGAACAAGCTTTTGATTATGAATCTATTATAGACGAATGTATACACGATATTAAGTTTATAAAACTTGAAACTGATATGTCATATTATGAAATGTTGTAATGTATTAAAAATATAATAATAACCATAATAGTATTAGGTGATATTATGAATAGTTCTTTTTATAAAGGTTTTAATATAAATAAAACTGATAAAAGATCTAAACTTAGGAATGAATACTTTAATCCATATGGTTATAATTTAAGTGCATGTACTAAAGATGATGAAGATTTAATTAGTAAATGTACTCATACCGACCAAAATAGTAGAGTAAAATGGTAAATTATCTAGTAAAATACTAGATAATTTTTATTTTATTATGTATAATTATAATTAGGAGATGAAATAATGAAAATTTTAGCAATTAATGCAGGTAGTTCTTCACTTAAATTTACTTTACTTGAATTACCTGAAGAAAGGGTTATCACTGGAGGTAACTTTGAAAGAATAGGTGTAGGAGAAAGTTTTTACACTATAAAAAAAGATGGAGAAAAGATAAAAAAAGAAATAGAACTTGCAAATCATGATGAAGCGGTATCTATTTTAATGAAGGAACTAGTTGATATGAACTTTATATCATCGCTTGATGAAATAGACGCTGTTGGCCATAGAGTAGTTCATGGTGGTAGTAAGTTTAATAAATCAGTTGTAATAACTGATGAGGTTATTAAAGATATTGAAGAATTATCGGATTTAGCTCCACTTCATAATCCAGCTAATTTAACTGCGATTAAAGCATTTGTTAAAGCAATGCCTGATAAAGTTAATACTGCAGTATTTGATACTGCCTATCATCAAACAATGGAAGAAGAATTTTATCTTTATCCAATAAATATGGAATGGTTTGAAAAATATGATGTTAGAAAATATGGTTTCCATGGAACTAGTCATAAATATATTTATAAATCAATTAGTGAAAAATTAAATAATAAAGATATAAAAGTTATATCTTGTCATATAGGTAATGGTTGCTCACTAGCTGCGATAAATGCAGATAAAGTTGTTGATACAACTATGGGATTTACTCCACTTGCAGGACTTATGATGGGAACTCGTAGTGGTGATATTGATGCAAGTATTTTAGAATACATGGTTAATAAAACTGGTAAAACAGTATCGGAACTTACAAATGAATTAAATAAAAAAAGTGGTTTACTTGGAATATCTGGTGTTTCAAGTGACAATAGAGATATTGAAGATGGCGCAGCTAATGGTGATCCTAAATGTGTTTTAGCACAAAATATGTATGCACAAAAAATCGCTAATTATATCGCTATGTATAATAATATACTTGGTGGTGCAGATGTAATATGTTTTACTGCTGGAGTAGGTGAAAATGCGATAGTAATGAGAAAACTTATAACTGATAAAATAGTTAGTTTAGGAACAATTTTAGATGAAGAACAAAATAATGTAAGAGGAGAATTTAGACTTATTAGTGCTGATAATTCAAAAATTCCTATGTATATAGTACCAACTAATGAAGAATTAATGATAGCAATAGATACAATGAATTTAATATAATAGAAAAAAGGTGTTTAAAATAAAAAAGGATATTTACAAAAAAATATATAAAATAATTAAAGCTTATAAGAAAATAGTTATAGCAAGACATGTGGGTCCAGATCCTGATGCGATTGGTTCACAAATTGCTCTTAGAGACGCAATTAAATTAACATTTCCTGATAAGGAAGTTTATGCAGTAGGGGCTGGTGTTGCTAAATTCAGATATTTAGGTGCACTTGATAAAGTTGATAATTTTGATTTACTTGAAGGAGCTTTATTAATAGTTCTAGATTTACCTAATTTCCAAAGATTAGATGGAGTGGATGAGCTTTCTTACAATCAAATATTAAAAATAGACCATCACCCAGCAGAAGATATCATTGGTACTGTTGACTGGACTGATGAATCTAAATCTAGTACTTGTGAAATGATTACTAATTTTTTAATGAATAGTAAGATGGTTATGGATACTAAAATAGCAGAAACATTATTTGTTGGTATGGTATTTGATAGTGATAGATTTTTACTTAAAAATACTAGTGTAGCTACTTTTGAAACTGTAACGGAATTACTTAAAAAATATCAATTTAACTTTGTTGCTAGTTATGATAATTTATATGAAAGAAGTTTAGCAGAACTAAAATTTTATGCTTATTTAATAGCAAATATAAACATATCTGAAAATAGTTTTGGTTCGATAGAAATAGAAAAAGAAACCTTAAAAAAATATGATGTTGATTCTTCAACACCATCAAATATGGTTAATGATTTTTATTTTATAAAGGAACTTGTATGTTGGTGTTTTATTACATTTGATGAAAGAAATGGTGTTTATAAAGTTAACATTAGAAGTAGAGGACCAGTAATTAACGAAATTGCAGCTAAATATAATGGTGGAGGTCACAAATATGCTTCAGGATGCAGAATAAAAAACAAAAGTGACATAGCGAAACTTTTTAAGGAACTTGATAAAGCATGTGAACTTTATAAAAGTGCTGAAACAAAATAATATGAAAATAATCGGAATTAAACAAATAAAAACTAATATTTATGAAATTATAGTGGAAAAGAGTGAATCTTTTCTTCTTTTTGATGAAACAATACTTAAATATTATTTAACAGTTGGAAAAGAATTAACTAAAAATGATATAAAACAATTTAAATTATTTGATAAAGTAATCGAAGAATATTACAGTGTATTAAAATCTATAAAGAGTAAAATAAAAACAAAAAAAGAAATATTAGATATTTTAAATAAAAAAAATCTAACTGATGAAAATATTGATTATATAATTAGTAAACTAGAAAATATTAATTTAATAAATGATGATAAATATACCGATAAGTATATTAATTATAAAATAAACACAACTAATCATGGCCCTAAAAAAATAAAAGATGATTTAGTAAAAAAAGGAATAAGTATCGATTTAATAAATAAATATTTATCTATAACTTCGGATGAAATTTGGAATCAGAAAATAAAAAAAATAATAGATAAAAAAATTAATTCTAATCGAAAATACTCCAATAAAGAATTAATTTTAAAACTTAAATTATATTTATTAAATTTAGGATATTATGAAGAGTCTTTTTCTTCATTACTAGTATTTGAAGATTCTAATAATGAATTATTATTATTAGAAAAAGAATATAACAAGCAAGTTAAAAAATATTCCAGGAAAAATATGACATCATCTGAACTTAATTATAAAGTGAAAACTAACTTATTCATAAAAGGATTTAAGAAAGTTGATATAGATAAATTTTTAGAAAAAAAAAATGAAGATTAATTCTTCATTTTTTATTATTCAGTTGGTGTATTTAACTGAGCTTGAATATTTTTTAAATAAGTATTGTATTGTGTAGCTAAATCGCTATCAATAATATCAAAATCATACTCTTCTCTATAGTATTTTAAAGCTTCGAATGATAATGCAGTGTCAGTAGACATTAGGTTGTCTGCTAAAACATCTTTAATTTCATCACTTAAATCTTCAAGAGATTCTTTTTCATAACTTTTAGTTTTAAATATTACATGAAAACCAAGTTCAGTTGTAATAATTTCAGTAGAGAAAGCACCATCAGATAATGAATGAGCTGTGTCAATTAATTCATCATAAGCAGCAGATAATTCATGGTAATTTATTTTTCCAAGTTCTCCGCCATTTTCTTTTGTAGATGCATCATCAGATTTTTCTTTAGCTAATTCAGCAAATTTTGCTGCTGCATCATCACTTTCTTTTAATTGATTAATAATATCATTAATTTCAGCTTTAGCTGCTTCTTCAGCCTCAGTAATTTCTTCTTCTGTTGCAGTAGATGATACTGATGGAGTAATTAGAATATGACTAATTTCTACATCACCTTTAGCTTCTTCGTTATAATATTTTTCTATTTGATCGTCAGTTATTTGCATTTTTGCATATTCTTCAATAGCTAAATTTTGTAAATAACTTAAATATATATAATCTTCATAAGCTTCGATTGTTGCAAAATTTGTACTTTGTTGTATTGCTAATAATAAATCATCTTCAGTTCCATAAGATTCTAACATGCTAGCCATATACGATTCAGCATAAGCTACTGCATCTTCAATTTGATCTTTGAATTCTGTTTCGAAGATATATGTATCAGCCATAGTTATTAAAGCTTCTAAAGCATAACTTTCCTTAACTTCTTCAAATAAATCATCAACACTGATTTTTTCATCTTTGAATGTTACCACTGCCTCCTGTCCGTTTTCTAATGTAGGTATTGTCCCACATCCTGTTACTACCAATAATCCAATTGCTAGTAAACCTAATAATTTGAAATTCTTATTCACTTTTATTTTCCTCCTAAAATAATTATACCAAGTATGAATTTATAGTGCAAGAAAATAAGTGCTTTTTGTGTGAAATTTCCTTCACAAACTAGAATATTAACCATATTATATATTGAATAGATAAAAAAGGAGGAATGATTTATGAACTGTTGTAAAACTGGTAATGGCGCTGCTATAGTATTAGTTCTTTTCATATTATTAATAATCATCTGTGGAGCATTTATTTAAGTATTAATTTAAAGGAAGGGGTGTAATACTATGACAAAATGTTGTACAACTACAGAATGTGCACCACATGCTAATAATAGTTATTTAATTATATTAATTTTATTTATATTGTTAGCTATCATAATTGGTGGCGTAGCATTTTTCTAAAAGAGATTATTAATCTCTTTTTCTATGAAAAAAACTACTCAACTTGAGCAGTTTCATTAGTAAGTGGAGTAACAGTTACTTCATCACTCATACTAGTCATTCTATCCTTATGTTCTTCATATAAACTAACATAATTGTAATGATAATCTGTTGTCATTTGGTCAAATGGTATTATTTTATAATGTCCATAATTATCTTTGTGATGAAATAGTAGTTCAACATTAATATTATTAACTTCAATATCAATTGTTCCATCTTCATACTCTGTTTTATTTATATCCATTGTAACAAATCCACCAGTTGCAACGCTCCATGTGTATGTTGATTGATTTGCTATAATCATCTGATTAGATATAAAGTTACCCATAGAGTATACTACTACTGTATCATCTATTCTGGTAATTGGTTGCATCCAGTGTGGATGATTTCCAAGTATTACATCTACATCCATATCTGCAAGTTCCTGTGCAACTGTTGTTTGATATGTATTTGGATTTGCTTGATATTCATTTCCCCAGTGCATTGCCACAATTATTACATCTACATTTTCTCTAACTGAATCGATATGTTTTTGCGCTAGTTCTTTACTATAAAGGTTAGCTAAATATTCTTCTCCAGCTGGAATAGGCATACCATTAGTTCCATAGGTATAAGATAAAAATGCATAACTAATTCCATTTACTTCTTCTATTCTAATATTATCTCTATCTTCAAAGGAAGTGTGCATACCACTTGTATAAACTAAATCTTGTTTAGTTTCCCAGTAAGCAAGACTTTCTTTAGCGCCAGAACCTAACTGATCCATAGAGTGATTATTTGCTAAACTTATTAAATCAAATCCATTTTCTATCAATGCATCACCCCATGCAGAAGGTGTATTAAAAAGAGGATAACTAGAATATGGAGGATTTGCAAAAACAGTTTCTTGGTTAATATATGCTAAGTCAGCTTCCTTAATAGTGTCGTCAATTTCAGTAAATATTTCACTAAAATCATATGATCCATCACTTTGAAGAGCTATATCATATATTGGATTATGTAAAAGTGCATCTCCTGTACCAAGTAAACTAAAACTAGATTCTTTAGGCCAGATTTCAACTGGTTCCTTATCTTCGGGTACTTCATCATTAATTGTGCTTTTTCCTTCATAAAAGAAACCCATATATATTGCTAAGCTACCACCTGATACAATTAAAAATGTAAGTAAAATTAAAAATAATCGTATTCCTTTTTTTAACTTTGTTTTTTTCATGTTACTCCTTTGTAAGTATTTCGTATACTTCGTCTGTAGATAATACTACTTTATCTTTTCTATTTGGTAATAAATGTAAATGGTAGTGTTTTATTACTTGTTCATCTCCATAATTTGTTAGTATAGTAAGGGATTGCTTGTTTAATTTGTTTAATAATACTTCACCAAATATTTTTGCATATTTATTAATATGTAATAATAAATCGTCTGGTAAATCTAAAAAACTATTATAGTGTTTTTTTGGAATTATTAAAGTGTGTCCATCACTATCTGGATAAGCATCTAAGATAACTATTATAAGCTCATCTTCATAAAGTATTTTACTTGAAATTTCTTTTTTTACTATTTTACAAAATAAACATTCCATGTATATCACCGCCTAAATTATATCAAAATGTGTGTACTTTTGTCTATAAATTGCATACATTAAATTAGGAAAGGGGACTTGTTATGTCAAGTTATAGAGAAATTGTTACAAAAGCAGTTATTGGTAAAGGTAAAAAGACTAGTAAAAATGATTATTATGTTGAAACAGAGGAATCTCCAAATACTGTATTGGGATGTTGGGTTATAAATCATAATTTTAATGGATTTAAAAAAAATAATACTATAATGGTTGAGGGTTCTTTTGATGTAAATGTATGGTATTCTCATAGTAATGAT
>CAYJBC010000028.1:858-13709 GCA_964368535.1 uncultured Muribaculaceae bacterium | reverse complement strand
TGTTTCCGTATTTAAATATTTAACATTTCATCATCCCTTTCTTAAAACAAAAAAATCAGTTCATAAAGAACTAATTTATTTATAAGATGCGAAATGTTTCGCCTTAAATCATAAATGGCACCCCCGTAGAGGTCATTTGGAAATTATTCCTAAGTAATTTCTAAATTAATTATATCATAACTCATATGTGAAATGTATATTCTTTATTAAAATTAGAAATTTTCTATATTCTATTTGTTTTCTTTACAAAATTCTCTCCAATATGTGTTAGTACTTAGTAAACGATTTTTAACTCTTTGAAATTCATAATTTTCTATGGGCAAACCTAACTTCATTCTATCTTCTACAGTATAAGCACTGATATCAAAAATAGCTCCGTCTAAATTTAATTTTTGACTTGAAATATTAACATCAATTTTTTCTCTAGCGCAAATATTATATGATCCTAAAGTTGTGAAATATTCTTTAAACGGAAAGATAGCATCATCATATCCACATAATAATGAATTATATAACCCCCAGGATGCATAGTCATATAAATTATGCATTATATTTTGTTGCGATTCAAATAATAACTTTATCTTATAAAACGCATAATACTCCGCATCTTTTTCTTGAGGAGCAGTGCTTGAATATTTCACTAAATGTTCATAATTTATTTCATCTAATAATTCTAACAAATCAACTTTTTCATCACCTGATATATCTTCATTATTTACTTTATCTACTTCTATTTTATACATACTTAATCTTAATTTAATAATTTTTTTTAAAATTGAATTATCTCCACTATGCAAAAATTGATAAGCATGTCTCTTTTCATGATACAAAGTTAATAATAGTTCAATCAATAGTATATATTTTTTTTCATAATCAGATAAATATTCATAAACAAAATGATTTTGTGAACACTCTATTATACTGTTTATATTCACTTGCAATTGTAAAGTATTATAATCAAAATTAGCCAATATCGGATTATCTTTGTCTTTATTAATTATTATTTCACTTAATTTTATACTTCCAAAAACCTCTAAAATAATAGATTTTAAATTTTCATCTGATAGATTATTCATCAAAAATAAACAATTAACTAAATTCATAAAACCACCTGAAAATATTATACACTAAAAAACTAACTATTTCTAGTTAGTCTAAATATATAAAGCGAAATGTTTCCGCCTTAAATCATAAATGGCAGGGGTGGAGAGAATCGAACTCCCATCAAAAGTTTTGGAGACTCCTATGCTACCATTATACCACACCCCTGTGTGCATAAATATTATAGCAAAATAAATTGAGTATGACAAGCATTGTTAATAACAAACTATTTTTTGTATAATATTGTTTGTTTTTAATAACTTTGATATACTAAATGTAGTAAAGGAGTTAACATGGAAAAAATAGGAATTAACAAAGCAAACGGGGTATTATCATGGATCACGGCTATATTCTTAATTATAGGTATAATATCATTTATATGGTTATTATCAACAATATTTGGTTCAATAGATTTTAGTACATTAACAAATGTTGAACAATTAGAAATAGAATTAATAGAAATGGAAGAAAATCTTTTGGAAAATAATGAATTGTTAATGGAAATTGCAATATCGTCATTACTATTCGGGTTAGCAGCATTAGTAGTTTCAGGGCTATCACTTGCTGGATTGATTGTATCAATTATATCTATAGTAAAATGCAATAAATATAAGCTAAACAAAACAAGTTCGATTCTTGCAATAATTGGTTTTAGTATAGCACTATTCTTTAACGTAACAATAATATCAGTTGCATCAATAGTTCTTCTTATAATCGCAGGAATTAAATCAAAAGCAGTTTCAACAATATCATATGAAAAATTAGAAAAACTAAAGATTTTAAAAACTGAAGAAAACTAACTATTAAAGTTAGTTTTTATTTGACTTGAAATAAAATAAGAGTTAAAATGAATTTGGAAATGGTTTTCATATTGGAGGAATAATGAGTTATAATACAAAACAAAAAGAAGTTATTGTGTCTTTTTTTGAAAACAATATTAACAATTTATACTTTGCTAAGGACATTGTTGAAAAAACAAATATGGGTATAACAACTGTGTATAGAATATTAGATAATCTTGTTTCACAAAATAAGTTATCATTATTTTATGGAGATTTTGGAAGAAAATACGGTTTTTTTCCTTGTAGCGTTGAGGGGCATTATCATTTGATATGTAGTAAATGCGGAAAAATAAAACATATAGATTGTGATTTGTTTGATGAATTTAATGAACATATAATTAATTCCCATGAATTTCATTTGGATAATAAAGAAATGTTTTTGAAAGGAAAGTGTGAAAAATGTTTTTAAAAAGAATTTATTTAGGATTATTACTAATATGTTTAGTAGTATTTGTAGGAGGGTGCTCATTAATTGGCAAAAGTGGTATAAGTGTTGTTACAACTATATTTCCATCATATGACTTTGTAAGAAAAATTGCAGAGGATAATGTAAATATAGAGTTATTATTAAAACCAGGGACTGATTATCATTCATTTGATCCATCTCCTCAAGATATAATTGCAATTGAAGAAAGTGATATATTTATTTACATAGGAACTGAAACTTGGGCTCAAACTATTGTTGATAGTTTAAATGCTGAAGAAGTTAAAATTATTAGATTAATGGATTATATTGAATTAGAAGAAGAAATGATAGTTGAAGGAATGGAACACGACCATGAAGATGAGCATGAACACAATCATGATGAAGTACATGATCATGACCACGAAGATGAACATATAGATAATAGTGATTTAACAATTGACGAGCTAGCTGGATATGATGAACATGTATGGACTTCACTTGAAAATTCAGCAATTTTAGTAGAAGTTATAACAACGGAACTTATTAACATTGATAATGACAATAAAGAATTATATGAAGCTAATAGTATATCGTATATTGATCAATTAAGAGAGTTAGATGAAAAATTTCATGAAATGATTGAAACATCTATTAGAAAAGAAATAGTTGTAGCAGATAGATTTCCATTTACTTATTTTGCAAATGATTACGATTTAACAATTAATGCAGCTTTTGCAGGATGTTCAACTGCAACAGATGCTAAGGCAACTACAATTGCATATTTAATTGATAAAGTAAATAATAATAATATACCTGTTGTATTTCATATAGAATTATCAAATGAATTAGTAGCAAATTCTGTAGTTGAAGAAACAAATGCTGTAAAATTAGAATTAAATTCTGCACACAATTTAACAAGTGACGAATTTGAAGAAGGAAAAACATATTATGATTATATGCTTCAAAATTACGATAATTTAAAAGAGGCGTTAAATTAATGAGTTTTATAAAATTAGATAAATTAGTATTAGGTTACGGATCAAAAAAAATTATTAATGAAATATCAATTGATATTAATGAAGGGGAATATATATACATCATTGGAGAAAATGGAATTGGAAAAACTACTCTTGTAAAAGGTTTATTAAATTTAATAAATCCTTTAAGTGGTAAAGTTATATACAATAAAGTAATACAAAAAAATGATGTAGGGTATTTACCACAGCTTAGTACAACAATGAAAAATTTTCCTGCTTCAGTATATGAAATAGTGTTGTCAGGAACCTTAAATTCAAGTAAATTAATGCTGTTTTATAGCAAAAAAGAAAAGAAAAAAATTGATAATATATTAAAACTTTTAAATATAGTTAATTTAAAAAACAAAAGTTTTAAAGATTTATCAGGAGGGCAACAAAGAAGAGTATTGCTAGCAAGAGCAATGATATCAAGTAATAAAGTTTTAATATTAGATGAACCAGTAGCTGGATTAGATCCAAAAGCTATTAAAGATTTTTATGAAATCATTAAAAAAATTAACAAAAAAAATAATTTGACAATCTTAATGGTTTCACATGATGTTAAAGCAGCTGTAAAGTATGCTGACAAAGTTTTACATTTACATGAAGATGGTTATTGTTATGGAACAGTTCCAGAATATAAACAAAATGTTATAAGTGAATATTTTTTGGATGGTGAAGAATAATGGAAATAGTAAGCGAAATAATAAATATTTTTTCATATACATTTATGCAACGAGCTTTTATTGTAGGTTTACTTGTCGCTATTTGTTCATCACTTTTAGGTGTTAGTTTGGTTTTGAAAAAATATTCAATGATAGGTGATGGATTAGGACATTCTGCATTTGGTATAATGTCAATAGCAGCAGCTTTGAATACTTTACCGATAATAAGTAACTATTTTCAAATAGATTCATTTATATTTACAATGATTTTTGTTGTAATTATCGCAGTTTTTTTACTAAAGTTAAGTGATAATAGCAAAACCAATAGTGATTCAGCTATCGCATTGGTTTCTACTTTCTTTTTAGCATTAGGGATAATCGTTGTATCATTTACCAATGGAATAAATGCAGATGTACACAGTGTATTATTTGGAAGTTTACTTGCATTGACAAGTAATGATGTAATATTTACAGTAATACTGTCGATAATAGTAATAGTTTTATTTGTAGTATTTTACAACAAATTATTTACAGTGACATTTGACGAAACTTTTGCAAGAGCTACTGGCATAAAAGTGGATTTATACAAATTGTTATTAGCGCTATTAACAGCTTTAACAATTGTAATGGGAATGCAGTTAATAGGAACTTTATTAATATCAAGTTTACTCATAATACCTGCGCTTACATCCATGAAAATATTTGATACATATAAATCAGTTATGATATGTTCATTAGTTGTTGGAGTTGTCGCTTTTATACTTGGAATTATATCATCATTCTTACTAAATTTACCAACAGGAGCAACTATAGTAGCAGTTAACTTTATACTATATTTTGTATTCTGCATTTCAAGTAAATTTGTTATAAAAACTAACTAGAAATAGTTGGTTTTATTGTGGTATAATAAAGTTGTTAAATTATATAGCCAAAATAAGAAAGGAGAAAATTTATGAAAAACGAATCATATTTTGATGGTGGATTATTGCAATTAATAGGATGGAGTTTACTAGGAGGATTAATTACTGCTTGCACATTAGGTATATGTGCGCCTTGGGCAATATGTATGAAATATAACTGGAAAGTAAAACATACAGTCATTGAAGGAAAAAGACTTAAATTTACAGGGAGTGCGATAGGTTTATTTGGTAACTGGATTAAATGGTTATTATTAACAGTTATAACACTTGGTATATATTCATTTTGGTTAGGTATTGCATTAGAAAAATGGAAAGCAAAACATACTTATTTTGTAGGATAATAAAATGGATAAACGAATAATAATAGTAATATCATTTTTAGTAATAGCTGTAAGTATATTAATTATCAAAAGTAGTAGTAATGAAAAAGAATATCAAAAAATATTAATTGAAAAAATGTATGACATTAATAAAAATGGAATCATATTAGATGTACGAACAGAAGAAGAGTATAATGAAGGACATATTGATGGTAGTTTGCATATACCAATTGATAATATTTTAAGTGTTACCACTGAAATAAAAAATAAAGATATTCAAATATTTGTATACTGTAAAAGTGGAGTTCGTAGTAAAAAAGCTGCAAATGAATTAATTAATCTAGGGTATACAAATGTATATGATATAGGTGGAATAGACAATCAAAACGTAAACTTAGTTAAATAAAAATATCCTATTAAGGATATTTTTTTTGTAAAACCAAATTTTTTTCATCTTTTAATATAACGTTACGGTTGTTAAAATAATTAAGCGATACAGTATAATAGTTTAAATTATTTTCAGAAAAAAATTCAACTACTAAAAATCCTGGATATGAATATTCACAAACATTTTGTCCACCAATATATTCAGATAAATGTGGAACTCTAAAGCTGTCTATTTTATTTTTCTTTTTTGCTCTATAAGAATAGTAATGAGAGTGTCCTTTAAAACTTAAGCAAGGATTATAAGTAGGAACGTCAAATGGTAACCTATCAATAGAGTGTTTAAAACAAATGATATTAGATAATATTTTAATATAAGATCTTTTATAACCAATGACAGTAAAATCATCACGTTTTTCTTCTAAATTTGTACACATATCTATGTGGCCTTCTTTAAAAAATAAATAATCATGATTACCTAAAAGGGCATAATTATTAATATTTGATTCTTTAGGATATTCTGAGATAAAGTGGTTAAATTGTTTTTCATATGTATCTAAATGAGTTTTGTTATGAGTAAAAATACCATCTACTAAATCTCCTGCAATATAAATGTCTTTTATATTATTGACTACTGCATAATCGTAAGTTATATTCCAAAAGTGAATTTTTTCATTTTTACTGCCCGCATGCAAATCAGAAATGATAATAAATTTGGAAGATTTGTTATAAGTATTATAATAAAAATTTTGAAGCATCATATCTTGAATAAAAAGTTTGTCTTTGAATGTAATCATATTGTTTTCTTGCAATCTAAGAAGAGAGGAAAGTAAAACATTTTTGTGAACATGAGTTTCTTTAAGTATGTCATCAAAGGTGTATTCATCTAAAATAAATTCATATAAAATTCTTTGATTCATTAGTATACCTCTTAATTTGATAATAGCATATGGAAAAGTATATTACAATAATTATGGTAAATATAATCATTTTTTGTTATAATTATGATAGAGGGAATATGAAAAATAAATATCAAATATTAGTTTTTAGTCCAACGGGAAACACATATTATCTAGCTAAGATACTTAGTAAAATTTTAGATTGTGAAGTTATAGGGGAACAAGAAAAAATTTCGTGTGAACATTTGATTATAATGAGTTCAATTCACGCATTTAAAATCCCATTATTTTTAAAAAATAAAATAAAAGATATAGTAAAATTGAGTATAATTGCAGTAGGGTGTAATACTAGTTGGATTAATAAAGCATGTGGATATCATTTGATAAAAAAAGCGAAAAAATTAAACATAGAACTTAAAACTTATCAAATACTGGCTATGCCGCTTACAATTGTAAAGAAATTTGAATTAGATTATGGAAGAAAAATAATAAGTCAATCAATGAAAGATATTGAAAGTATGGCTAATAATATTCTTAATAACAAAGATAATATAATTGATATTCCGGTAAAATCCAAAATAATATCAAACGTATATTATATTGAAAATCTATTTGTAAAATTATTTGGATTAGAATTAAAAGCAAATAAAAGTTGTATTAAGTGTGGTAAATGTGTTAAAACATGTCCAAAAAAAAATATTAAAATGAAACACGTACCTAAATTTGGAATTAATTGTATGATGTGTATGAGTTGTATATATAAATGTCCAGCAAAAGCAATTCATCCCAGAATATCTAAATTTGTTGAACATAAAAATGGTTATATTTTAGAAGAATATTTAAAAAAATAAAATTTAATGCAATAAAATGATACTTTCAATTGTTGTATATATGAAGGGAGAAAAAATGAACATAAATATTCAGAATTTAGACGAATTGATTTTAAGTATAGAAAAAGATGAATCATCTTTAGAAGAATTATACGAATTAACTAAAATAGACGTTTATAAATTAGCATTATCATATTTGAAAGTAACTGCAGATGCTGAAGATGTGATGCAAGATACATTTATAAATATAAAAAAGTATTCTTATTTGTATAATTCTAAAAATAAAGCCATGGCATGGATACTTAAAATAACCAAAAATTTATGTCTAAATAAAATTAAGTCTAGAAAAAAGACAAATGATATAAGTGATTATGAAAATGAGTTAAAAGAATCTGATAAAGGTTACAACTCAGTTTTAATAAAAACTATATTAAATGACTTTAATGAAGAAGAAAGAAAAATATTTATGTTATCAACTGTTGAAAATTTTAAATTTAAAGAAATAGCTAACTTACTAGATTTAAAACTATCTACAGTGCTCTCTAAATATAACAGGGCTATAAAAAGAGTTCGAAAAAAATATGAGGAAGGAAGTATGGTATGAGAAACAATATTAATAATGAAATAGATAAAGATATAAAATCAATCATAAAAACTGATTTTTCAGCCATCAAAAGAAAAATGGAAAAAAAAGAAGGAGTCATTTTAAATGAAAGTGACGTTAAAATTAAAAACAATAAAAAAATAATGAAATATGGAATGTTTAGTGCGGCATTTGCTGCAGCTGTTGTTGGAGTATTTGCAGTAGTAAATTTAACTAATAGTCCAGTAACAACACTAACATTAGATATTAACCCAGGTGTGGTATTTGAGTTAAATAATAGCGGAAAAGTTAAAGAAATTGATTCAATCAATAGTGATGCTAAAGAAATAGTAGCAGCAGTGGATGTAGTAGGAGATACTATTGAAGTTGCAACTAGAGAAGTTTTAGATGAAATGATTAAAACAGGATATTTAACAACAGAAAAAAATTCTGTGTTAATAACTGCAAGTGGTAAAAATGCAGATACCGTAAAAAATGATATTACAAATGAGATAAATCAATATTTAACTGAAAAAAATATTGAACCGGCATTAATTAGTCAAATAGTTGAAAGTTCTAAAACTTTAGAAGACTTAGCTAAAAAACATGATATATCAGTAGGTAAAGCAGAACTTATAAATAATATAATTAAATTAAATGAACTATACACTTTTGAAAGTTTAGCGCTACTAACAACTAATGACTTAAATTTAATTTTAAATAATTATACTTTAGATGGAATTAATCAAACAGGAAATGCAAGTAATGCAAATTACAAAACACAACAAGAAGCTCTAGAAGTGGTTTTAAAAGATTTAAATGTAAGTGAATCAGATTTAATTAAATTAGATATAGAATTGGATTATGATAATACTGTGATGGTGTACGAAATAGATTTCGAATATAATAATGTCGAATATGAATATAATATTGATGCAGTTAATTTATCAGTATTAGATAAAGATGTTGATAATGAAAATAATTCTAGTGATGATATCGATGACGATGATGATGACAATGACGATGATGATGATGACAATGACGATGATGATGACAATGACGATGATGATGACAATGACGATGATGACGATGATGATGACGACAATGATTAAAAGTAAAAGTATTTTTACTTTTTTTATGGTATAATAAATATATAATAGGTGGTAGTAATGATATTTCTTAATATAGCAATTATTTTATTTATAGTTTTGGAAACAACTAATATAGCTATAATATACTTTGATCAAGACTTTAAGTATGGCAATAGTATGTCTGTTTTTAAATTTTATAAAGAATCAAAAGAAAAAGAAACAACAAGATTATTTGTAGATTATATGAGTAATTGGGTTGCAAATTCTAAATTTATTTTTATTATTTTATTAATTATAATTTTAATAACAGGAAGTGAAATAAGTAAATTAGTAACAATTATACTTCTAATTCCATCAATAGCTTTATACTATATAAGGTTACATCCGATAATAAAAAAATTGGATAATTTAGGGGAAATTAAACCAAAAGGATATTCTAAAATATTGTTGATAACTATAACTGGAATAATAATTATGTTAATTTTCTGCATTTTATTATACTGTATAACTAACTAAAGTTAGTTTTTTATTGACTAAATTTATATTTTGTACTAAAATAGATACAAAAAAGAGGGATATATTATGGATAAATTAGAAGAAATATTTTTGAAAATAATTAAAAAAAGTAAAATTGTTCCAAAAATGACATTGAATAAAAATCTTAAAAATTTTACTAGTGATTTTGGAATTAGTTTAAGAAAAGTTATAAGGCCATCTATACAAAAGTTACTTATGACAAAGACTGATAGGAATGTACTAAATCCTAAAAAAATAAATGCTTCAAAAGAAGATACAATAATGTTTGTAAGTTCTCATTCAATAGAGCAAGATTTAATAGCTACATATGTAACAGTTGATCGTAATTTTTATACAGTTATGGGTACTATTGAACAAATTAAAAATTACCCGAAGATATTTTTTGCTTGGCTACATGGCCTTATAGTAGTTGATAGACATAACAAAGAAAGCAAAAAAACTATAAATGAAAAACAAGTTAGAGTTCATAATAAAGGCACAAGCACATTAATCTGTGCAGAGGCTACATATAACAATTCGGAAAATTTACCAATAGAAAAAATATTTTCGGGTTTTTATAGAGCAGCAAATCTTAGTAATGAAAATGTAAAAGTTGTAGTAGTTACCCATTTTGCAGATTATAATTATAAAGATTATTATAAGCAAGAATACTATAATGAAAAAGGTGAGTTAATTAAATTTGAAGAACTAGAAAATATAATAAAAAACTATACAATTAATGATATAAATAATGGCAAAATTATTAATAATTTTTATAATAAATATGGTGAATCAATTGACATAACTGATTTAGCTTATTCAATACTTGAAAAAGAAAAAAGTAATGATTGTTATACAAGGTATAGTGATGTAATTGATATACAACAATTTTTTGATAAAAATTCTGAAGTTTCATATGTTAATTATTTAAGTAAAAATAATAAAGAAATACCAAATATAGATTATACTGTATATTATGATAAAAATAATAATAAATTAAATTATTATAAATTATTAACAGATATTAACAATTATAATGAGCTTAATAAAGATGGATATTTATCTACAGGTGAAAAAGTTAATATACTAAACTACACTAAAAAAAGAAAAGCTAATGACAAAATAATATATGACACTGATGGCAATGAAATACTTTTAGATGAAACAAAAGAAATAATTAAAAATTACAAAAAAGCATATAAAACATATACTTATTTATCTCAAACTTTTGATAATAATTTCGATAAATTTGTTACTTATTTAAATGATGTTAATAAAAAAGAAAAAATTAAAATGCCTCTTATAACAGCGTATGTAAGAGATGTGATGGCAACTGAAATGTATACATCATTCGAAAGTTATACAAGACCTATAACTAGAAAAAATTTGCCTCTTAATGCAAGAAGACAATTTTTTAGATCAAGATACGATGAATATATGAGAGTAAAATGGACTTCTTTAGAAAAATTAATTGAAGAATTAATTTATTATGAAGGAACTAATCCAGACTTAGAACTTTTAGCTAGAAGAAAAGAATTATATAATTCTTTTATAGATTTTTGGATAGAAGATTTTCCTGAAGATAATATAGATATAGAAAAGTTAAAGAAAAAGATAGAATATTATCCATATATGCCATCTAATAAAGATGAATTAATACAAGCTAAAATAAGCAATACTGAACTAGTTAGAACTAGAAAGTAAAATGAGTTGAAAAACTCATTTTTTTATTCTATAATGAAAATAGGTGGTAACAATGAATACAGAATTTCAAATACCAATGGTTTCATTAATATTTTTGATTATATTATGTATAGTATACATGTCAAAAAAGAAAGTAAACTTAGCAGAAAATAAATACTTTAACATAATTTTAATAACAACTTTGGTCGAAAATGTATTAAATCTAGGATTGCACATTGCATGTACAGTCTATGATTATGATAAATTTATCGCAGATTATTTTTGGATACTAGATTATATGAATAAAATACTGGGCACATTATTTGTAGTTATATTTTTATCTCTGTTAATGTACGTTTTAACAATAAGTTATAAAAAAATAGCATCTAATCAAAAATATTGTATTGTATTTATATTTTTTTCAAGTATATTATTTTTTGTATTTTCACTTTTTACAAATCTAGAGGTTATCAATACTAATGGTATATTCAATGTAAGAGGTTCAGTAATAGATTTTGCGTTTATAACAGTCGCTATAATTTTGGCAATCACCTTGATATTTGCTTTAGTAAATCGTAAAAAAGGCGATAAAAGATACATGCAAATAGTATATATAACACTATTAATGATATGTATATACGGTTTTGTTTTATTAATTCCCGGATTAATTTTATATGATTTGGCTTTAGTAGTTCTTTGTTATATAATGTATTTTTCAATAGAAAATCCAGATGTAAAAATGGTAAATGAATTAAATTTAGCAGTAGACGCAGCGAATAAAGCAAATCTAGCAAAATCCGATTTTTTGTCCAGTATGAGTCATGAAATTAGAACTCCACTTAATGCAGTAGTGGGTTTATCACAAGATATGATCGATGATAAAGAATTACCAGATAAATATAGAGAAGATGCAACTGACATTGTTAATGCATCAAATACACTCTTAGAAATAGTAGGTAATATTATCGATATATCTAAAATTGAAAGTCAAAAAGTAGAAAAAAATGAAGTAAAATATAATATAAAAGAAGTTGTTAATACTGTAAAGAAAATAAATCAAACAAGAATAGGTGAAAAAGATATATCACTAACAGTTAAATTCGCAGAAGATATACCTGCAGAATTATATGGTGATAAACAACATATAAAACAAATATTAAATAATTTAGTATCTAACTCAGTAAAATATACAGATCAGGGATATATTAAAATAAATGTTAGAAGTATTAATAAAAATAAATCATGTATATTAATGATTTCCATTGAAGATAGCGGTAAGGGTATAAAAAAAGAAGACTTATCAAAATTATACAATAAATTTGAACGTTTAGATGCAGAAAAAAATTCTACTGTTGAAGGTACTGGCCTAGGTCTTGCTATAACAAAAAAATTAGTAGATTTACTAGGAGGAAAAATAAATGTTCAATCAAGCTTTGGATATGGGTCTTTATTTATGATACAAATTCCTCAAGAAATAAGTAGTATGCAAGAAGTTACTAACACAGATGAAGAAATTAGTTGTGATATTAATTTTATGAGAAATAAAAAAGTATTAATAGTAGATGATAATACACTTAATATAAAAGTAGCAGTGA
>CAYJBC010000028.1:0-848 GCA_964368535.1 uncultured Muribaculaceae bacterium | reverse complement strand
ACGACGCTCTTCCGTCTAGTGAGGGTATGTAATAAATTACATGCTGAATCAGATTATTCGTATACAGGAAAAGAAGCTATAGAAAAAATCAATAAAAATAAATATGATTTAATATTAATGGATATAATGATGCCAGAGTTAAGTGGTGAAGAAACATTTAAAATACTAAAAGAAGATAAAAACTTTAATATTCCAGTAATAGCTTTAACTGCAGATGCAATATCAGGAGCAGAAAGCAAATATAAAAAACTTGGATTTGATGGTTATTTAGCTAAACCATTTTCAAAAGAACAATTAAGTAAAATTGCCAATATTACACTAAATAAAAAGAAATGATTTTCATTTCTTTTTACATGTATTAGTTCTTTTAATATTTACTACAGGAGGGAAAGATAATTTAAATTTATCAAATTTATTAAATAATTTATCCAAACCATTTTTAATTATATAATTATATTCTTCTTCATAAATTGGCATTACAGTATAAAAATTAAGTTTTTTTCCTGAAGGTAACTTTGCAGTTACATATTTGTTTGATTTAAGATCTTTAGTTATAAGAAGTAATGAATTATTAAGTTTGGTTTTAGGTGAATAATTAGTAGTATTACCAATTGTATGACCAGCTCCAAGCCATGAATAATTAGTTTAGCAAGTGATCTCATTAAATTTAGAGGCCATACATAATCCATGTTTTCTAGTTCATTAAATTTCCATGTTTTAGGCAGATACATTACAAGTTCTGAATAAGCTATTTCACTAGGATTTATATTTATATCATGTGGTATAAGCATTTTATGTGCACCCATACCACATGTAACAATCGTATAAAAAGGTTTGTCTTTACTAGG
>CAYJBC010000027.1:6569-14038 GCA_964368535.1 uncultured Muribaculaceae bacterium | reverse complement strand
AATTTTGATGAAGCATTGACTAAAATTTCTGAATGCATTGATTTAATAAAAGAAAGTAAATATGAAAATTTATATCATAGTAAATTTATTGTTACGAGAGATAAATTTATCTTAGATTATTATATAAAAGGAGTTAAACTATGATTGATATTAAATTAGAAACTGAAACTATTAATTTTACTTATAGAGTAGCAGCTATTATATTTTATAAAAGTAAAGTTTTAATGCAAAGGAATAGTTTTTTTGATTATATTACATTACCTGGCGGGAAATGTACTTTAGGCGAAACTTCAAGTGAAGCCGTAATACGTGAAATTAAAGAAGAAACTGGTATGAATTGTAAATATATAAAAACAAGAGCTGTAATTGAAAATATGTTTCACTCTGATTTTGATAATAGAAATAGGCATGAATTATTATTCATTTGTGAATTAAAAATAATTGATGAAAGTGATATTAGTGATAAAATTATTTTCAATCTAGAAAGTAAATACGAATCTAAGCAATATTTCGAGTGGATTGAATTAAAGAAGTTGAAAAAATATAATGTTAAACCAAATTTTTTGCAAAATATTATAAATAATGATCAATTATCTTTTATTGTAAATAAGGATTAGAAATGAACTCTAGTCTTTTATTATTATACAAGTTAGTTTATAATAAATTTATGTAATGCAACTTGTGTTTGCTAATTTAATGAAAGTATGTTATGATTAGCACTGCGCTTAGGTGCAAAGGGAGAAAAATGGAAAATTTATTTAAGAATATGGGGTTATCTCAAAATGTACTTAAGTCTATCGAAAAATTAGGATATACTGCGCCAAGTGAAATACAAAGTTTATTAATACCAACAATTTTAGAAGATCATGATGCACTTGGTGAAGCTCAAACAGGAACAGGTAAAACACTTGCTTTTGCAGCAGGGATTTTATCTAAACTTGATAAAAACAAAAAAGGGGTTAAAGCTATAATTTTAAGTCCAACAAGAGAACTTGCTTTACAGATATGTAAAGAATTTTATGCTTTAGATACTTCTGGTGAATTTAATATTGCTGCTGTTTATGGGGGTAGTGATATCAGAAAGCAAATTAATATGCTTCGCTCAAATATGGATATAGTTATAGGAACTCCAGGAAGAGTTAAGGATTTAATTGAAAGAAAAAAACTAAATTTAACTGTTATAGATTACTTTGTTTTAGATGAAGCAGATGAAATGCTTAATATGGGTTTTATTAAAGATATTAAAGAAATATTATCAAAAACTGCTAGAGATAAAAAAGTATTAATGTTATCTGCAACAATGCCTAAACAAATTAAAGAACTTGCTGAAGAATTTATGAAAAGTGGTTATAAACATTTAAAAGCAAAATCAGATACTAAAACTGCAGATAATATTACTCAAAGTTATGTAGTGGTTACATCTAAATTAAAATTAGAAGCATTATGCAGAATTATAGATTCAAAAAAAATAAGTAAATCATTAATATTTGTTAAAACAAAAAGAGATTGTGATGAGTTAGCTGTTGAACTTGAAAATAGAGGTTATAGTGTTGGCGTTCTTCATGGAGATATATCACAAGGTACTAGAATTAGAACTTTAGAAAGATATAAAAATCATGAATTTAAATATTTAATAGCTACAGATGTTGCCGCTAGAGGAATACATGTTAAAGGAATTGATTTAGTAATAAATTACAGTATTCCTTTTGATAAAGAAAGTTATATTCACAGAATAGGAAGAACTGGTAGAGCTGATGCAAGTGGTGAGGCAGTTAGTTTAATTACAAGTAAGGAAAGGGATTTTATGAAAAGAGTAGAAAAATATACGAATAGTAAAATAAAAGAATCTAATATACCAACAAAAAAAGAAATTTTAGATACAAAATATAATGAAATACTTGAAAACGTAAACAATATTATTGAAGAAAATTTAGATAATGAAATGACATTCATTAGAGACTTAAATAAAACTGATTTAATGAAATTATCAGCAGCACTTTTAAAATATAATGTTTTTAAAGAAATCGGATCAGAATTAAATAAAGAAATAAATGTAAAAGAAAGACAAGTAAGAAGTGTTGAAGAAAACAAAAAAAGAATATTTATTAATGTTGGAAAAAAAGATAGAATAAGAAAAAATGATTTCTTGGATTATATTACTGAAAAATCAAGTATGGGCCTTAATCAATTTAGTAATTTAGAAATACTTGAAACATTTTCTTTTATAGACATTAACAGTGAGATGGCTGAAAAATTTATTAAAAAAATAAATGGTAATGAAATTAATGGACGAGTTATTAATTCTGAAATAAGCACTAAAAAAAGTGGTGGAAGAAGTAATAATAGAGGAAGAAGACCTCAAGGTAATAGAAATTTTAAAAAAAGAAGATAAAATGCAGTAAAGCATTTTTTTCTTTGCTTGTAAAATTAAAGTTATTTTGTTAAAATATTATAGAAGAGAGTAGAGTATGAATAAATTTTTTAAAGGATTGATTATTTTAATTTTAATACTTATTGTAGTCATTTTAGGTATAAATTTTTATGTGATTTATAAAACTCAAGATCAGATCATTAAGCTATCTGAGATTACAAATTACGATTATGATTATATTATAGTGCTTGGAGCTTCAGTGAATGAAAATGAACCTAGTCCTATACTTGAAGAAAGACTTGAAGCTGGTATAAGTGCTTTTAAAATAGGTGCTTCGAATAAGATAATTATGTCTGGAGATAATAGTACAGAGTATTATGATGAAGTTACAGTTATGAAAGATTATACTATTTTAGGTGGTGTACCTGAAGAGGCAATAATATTAGATCATGCTGGTTTATCTACTTATGAAAGTGTATATAGATTAATTGAAAATCATGAAGCAAGTAAAATATTAATTGTAAGTCAGGAATATCATTTATATAGAGCACTTTATATAGCAGATGCACTTGGTATAGAAGCAGATGGTCTTGATGCTAGTATAGAAAATTACGAAGGTAGCATTTTCAGAGAATTAAGGGAAATAGCTGCGCGTAATAAAGATTTTGTTTTAAGTATAATTAAACCAGAACCGAATAATTTAGATGAAAATGAACCAAGTAATTAGTAATGTGAAAATTACTTGAAACTTGGTTTTATTTTTTTTATAATTGATTTGCTTGTGTTATACTATTTTAATAGAAAGAGAGATTTATGTTAAAGTTATTAAAAAATATTAAATTGAAAGAAATTTTAATGATTATACCTGTTATTGCTTTTGTAGTAGTTCAAGTATGGCTTGATTTAAAACTTCCTGATTATATGTCGGAAATGACTATGATACTTCAAACTGAAGGAAATACTGTTAGTGATATTTTAAATCCAGGATTGAAGATGCTATTGTGCGCACTAGGAAGTTTTGCATCTGCAGTTATTACTGGCTATTTTGTTGCATACATAGCAGCTTCTTTTTGTCAAAGAACTAGAAATGATTTGTTTAATAAAGTTTCTGAGTTTTCAATGGCTGAAGTTAAGAAATTTTCAGTAAGTAGTTTAATTGTAAGAACTACTAATGATATAATAAATGTTCAAAGATTTGTTGCTATGGGACTACAAGTAATTATAAAAGCTCCGATATTAGCAGTATGGGCTGTTACTAAAATTTCTAGTACAAGTTCAACTTGGTCAATACTTACTGCAATCGCGGTGGGGGTATTATTTGTTTTTGTGGTAGTAGTTGTATGGCTTGCTTATCCAAAAACTAAAAAAATCCAAAAATTAACAGATGATTTAAATACATCTTTTAGTGAAAATATTACAGGTGTTAGAGTTATTAAAGCATTTAATGCAAAAGAGTATCAGTCAAATAGATTTGAAAAAAGCAATGGTGATTTAACTAAAACAAATATATTCATAAATAGATTAATGGCAATACTTATGCCATGGATGACACTTACTATGTCTTCTTTATCACTTGGTATTTATTTAACTGGTGCATATTTAATTGATGCAGCAACGTTTCCAGATAATTTAGAACTATTTAGTAATATGGTTGTATTTTCTTCGTATGCTGTGCAAGTTATAATGGCATTTATGATGCTTGTAATCATTATTATAATGTATCCTAGGGCTGCAGTATCTATTACTAGAATTAAGGAAATTTTAAATACTGATGTAAGCATAGTTAACGGTAAATTTAATAATTCTACTGATGTAAGTGGTGAATTAGAATTTAAAAATGTATCTTTTAAATATCCTGATGCCGAAGAGGCAGCGCTCGAGGATATTAATTTCAAAGTTAAAAAAGGTGAGACTTTGGCTATAATTGGGGGGACTGCTTCTGGCAAGACATCACTTATCAATTTAATGCCTAGATTTTATGATGCAACTAGTGGGAGTATAAGTATAAATGGAGTAAATGTAAAGGAATATGATTTAGAATATTTATATAGCAAATTTGGTTTTGTTCCTCAAAAGTCAGTAATATTTTCCGGATCTGTTAAAACTAATGTAAGTTATGGAAATAAAATAAAAGATGATGATATAGTTAAGGCAATTGAAGTAGCTCAAGCTACAGCTTTTGTAGATAATATGGATAAAGGAATTAATTCTAAGCTTGCCGCTAGGGGTACAAATATATCTGGTGGACAAAAGCAAAGAGTATCTATTGCAAGAGCGGTCGCTAGGAAACCAGAATTTTATGTTTTTGATGATTCTTTTTCAGCACTTGATTATAAAACAGATTCTCTTCTTAGAAAAGCATTAAAAAAATATACAAAAGATACAACAACTATAATTGTTGCACAAAGAGTAGGAACTATTATGAATGCTGATAAAATAGTTGTATTAAATGAAGGAAAAATAGTTGGAATGGGTACACATAAAGAACTTTTAAAATCTTGTAAAATTTATAATGAAATAGCACATTCTCAATTATCAGAAAAGGAGCTTGAAAATGAATAGAGGTCCAGGAAGGAATAATGTGGTAACGGAAAAACCACAAAATTTTAAAGAATCTATTAATAGATTAATTAAGACTTTAAAACCATATAAAGTACCGTTATTTATATCAATGTTTTTTGCTTTAGGCGGTGCGATACTTACTATCATTGGGCCGAATCAAATAACAAAAATCACTGATGAAATAGGTAACGGATTGATGACTGGTATAGATTTAAAATATGTACTAAATATTGCAATTATTTTATTTATTATATATGCATGTAGTTTTTTATTTTCAACTATTCAAGGATTTATTACTGCGAAAGTTTCTCAAAAATATTGTGAAAACTTAAGAACTGAGTTATCAAATAAATTAAATAACTTGCCACTTAAATATTTTGATCAAAATAAAACAGGTGATATTTTATCGGTAGCTACTAATGATGTAGATGTAATAAGTCAGTCTTTAAATCAGAGTTTAGGATCGCTAATATCATCAATATTTTTATTTATAGCAGTTACTATAATGATGTTTACAACAAATGTGTTGATGACTATTACTGCCATAGTGGCATCGTTCATTGGTTTTATTGTTATGGCTATAATATTATCTAAATCTCAAAAATATTTTGATAGACAACAAAATGAATTAGGTATATTAAATGCTCATATTGAAGAAATATACACATCTCATCAAGTTGTTAAAGTATATAATGCAACTGACGAAGCAAAAGAAGATTTTAAAAAATATAATAATGCTTTATTTGATAGTGCACTTAAAAGTCAATTTTTATCTGGGCTTATGATGCCCTTGATGAACTTTATTGGAAACTTTGGGTATGCAGCAGTAGCAGTAGTTGGAGCATATCTTGCATTTGAGGGACATATAACAATTGGTGTAATAATTGCTTATATGATATATATTAGATTATTTACTCAACCTTTATCAAATATTGCACAGTCTTTTGCATCACTTCAGTCACTTTCAGCGGCATCAGAAAGAGTCTTTGATTTACTTGGTAAAGAAGAACTTGAAGATGAAACATATAAAAAAGAATATTTAAATCCACTTAAATCAGTAGGTAATATTACTTTTGAAAATGTTAAATTTGGATATGATGAAAATAAAATGATTATTGATAATTTTTCTTTAGATGTGAAAGCTGGTCAGAAAATAGCAATAGTTGGACCAACTGGAGCGGGTAAAACTACATTAGTTAATTTACTTATGAGATTTTATGAAATAAATGAAGGAAAAATAATTATAGATAACCATAATATTAAAAATTTAACTAGAGAAAATGTGTATGATTTATTTTGTATGGTACTTCAAGACACTTGGCTTTTTGAAGGAACAATTTATGATAATGTAAGATATAATCAAACTCATATATCTGATAAAGAAGTAAGAGACGTTTGTAAACTTGTAGGAATAGATCATTTAATTAAATCACTACCAAATGGTTATAATACAGTTTTATCTGATGCGGATAGTTTATCAGCTGGAGAAAAGCAACTTTTAACTATAGCTAGAGGTATGCTTAAAAAATCTCCGTTTTTAATACTAGATGAAGCAACAAGTAATGTTGATACAAGAACTGAAGAGTTGGTTCAGAAAGCTATGGATAAACTTGCCGAGAATAAAACATCATTTATTATAGCGCATAGATTATCTACTATAAAAAATGCTGATATTATATTAGTTTTAAAAGATGGTAATATTCTAGAACAAGGTAATCATAAAAAACTTCTTGCTCAAAATGGATTTTATGCAGAACTTTATAATTCACAGTTTGAAAAATAACTGTGTTTTTTTATAAATAATTATGATAAAATATATATTATAGGAGAGTGATAAAATGTTTATAGGAGAAAATCCAATACATATTAAATGTGAAAAGGAAGATATAGCGCCGCTTGTAATTATGCCAGGAGATCCCCTTAGAGCAAAATATGTAGCAGAAAAGTTTTTGGAAAATGCAAAACTAGTTAATACAGTTAGAAACATGTTTGGTTATACTGGAATGTATAAAGGACAAAAAGTAACAGTATTTGCTCATGGAATGGGGATGCCTAGTGCGAGTATTTATGTATTTGAATTATTTCACTATTTTAACGTTCAAAAAATAATTCGTTTTGGTACATGCGGAGTAGTTGATCCATCAGTTGAAATACCAGAAATAATTGTAGCTGATAATTTATATACACAGTCAAACTTTGCATACCAATATAACGGATACAAAGGATGTTTAGTTAAAGCAGATGGAGAGCTTACTAATACAATTGTGCAAATAGCTAAAGAATTGAATCAAAGGGTTCATGTCGGAACAATTATGACTATGGATGTATTTGGTCCATATGTAGATTCTGATGCAGCGCTTGCACGTATACCCGAAGGGATAAAGCCATTAGGTGAAGAAATGGAAGGATTTGCAATAGTTCATATTGCAAACTCTATGAATAGAAAAGCAGCGATTATGGCAACAGCTGTAGATTCTAAATATAGTGATGTAGTATTATCTATTGAGGATCGAGAAAAATCATTAAATGATATGAT
>CAYJBC010000027.1:2538-6469 GCA_964368535.1 uncultured Muribaculaceae bacterium | reverse complement strand
CAAGATAATCAATTAAACCCAACTGCTGAACCAATAATTAATCTTAATCAAGATGTGATTGATGTTATTTATGGGACAGATGTTGATTTGATGGCTGGAGTTAGTATAGTTGTTGATCCAACTGATACTACAACTAGTATTAATGATTTAGATATTACTAAATTTGATGAAACTAAATTAGGTATTCAAATAATTACTTATACATTAGAAGATGCATTTGGTAAAACAGTAACAGTAACTAGAACTTATAATGTTATAGATAATGAAAAACCAGTAATTACTGGTTCAGATGAATATTTACAGGTAAATAGTGAATTAAAATTTGCAAATTCTACTGCAACTGATAATTTTGACAATAATGTACAAATACAAATTAAATCAGGAAATGTAGATATGTCAAAACCTGGAACATATCCTGTAGTGTTAATTGCTACTGATAGTTCAAATAATACTTCAGAAGAAGTTGCAATTAATGTAGTAGTAGTTTTAAATACTAATTATGGTTATGATGAAATTGTGTTATTAGAAGGGACTTTAGTAGATGACATTTATGAAATGAATTCATCTAAGAAAAAGTTTTTGAAAAATAACTTAACTGTTACAGCTACAAAAAATAATGGTGAAACAGAAACATTAAAATCTAAACAATATGAGATAACTGGATTTAACAAGGAAATTAATGATGATAATAAATCTATAAAGGATGCTAGTTTTGATATAAAATTATCTTCAAATAAAGAAATTAGAACTTCAGTTGATTATACAATTGTAAGAATGTATGTTGTTAAATTTGTAATGCCTAAAACTGTAGATGGTTTAACATTACCGGATGAATATAAAGGTATAACAATATCTAAAGAATCGCTAAGATACAATTCAGTAATTGAAATGGTAGAAATGCCGTACGATACAATTACAATAAATGATAAAAATTATATTAAATTTACTGGATGGTCTGACGAAGGAAATATCGTTGATGGTAAAAAAACATTTACTGCTCAGTATGAAGTATACGTAAGAAATTATCACGCTAAGGTTTATACTAATTTAGATGGTATTGAAACAGAAATTGCAAATTGTGCGATGAAATATGATGATAATATCGTAAGTAAATGTGATACTTTAAGTGAAACTGTTAAAAATTATGATGGATTTAAATTTACTGGTTATACAGTTGATGGAGTAGTGGTTAATGACATTTCTTCATTAGTCTTAACTAAAGATGTAAAAATAGTTTTAAACTACGAAAGAATAGGAGTTGAAACTCATATTAATCCGTTAATAACAAAATCTTATGTTAGAGATTATGAATTTGAATGGTTTACACCTGATATTAATATGTCAGCAGATGATGGTAAAAATTTATTTATAATAGATTTTACTAAAATAGGTCATACAAGATTAACTGGAGCAACAGTTTATTATACTGATGGAACAAGTGAAACTTTAAATATCGAATTATATCCACATCTAGCTAATCCTTTTTATTACACAAGTATAAATGCTGGATTAACCGTAGAAAGAGTGGAAATAACTTATGTTGAATCTGTTTGGTCAGAAATTAAAAATTTCTTTGAAGATCAAACTAAGGTTAATAAATATACTTATGATATTTTAGAAGATGAATTCTACAAATATAATTAGGAAGTAAATGCAAGTGCATTTACTTTTTTTTGATTAAATGATATAATTTGGATGGTGATGAAATTGGATTTTAGAGATATACAAGAATTTCTTAGAGATAGTTTTAAATATATTATAGTTATAATAATTGTTTTGGTAATTGCATTATATGTTCTTAGTTTTTCACAAGTAGTTGGACCATCTATGGAGCCTACTCATCAAGATGGAGAAGTTATGCTTTTATCTAAAATGCATTATACATTTTTTGATGTTAAGCGTAATGATGTCATTGCTCTTGAGTCTGAAGGTGTAAGAATGCTTATTAAAAGGGTTATAGGTCTTCCTGGAGAAACTATCGAATATAAAGATAATATCCTTTATATTAATGGTGAAGGTTTTGAAGAAAATATAGTTAAAGATTTGGAAACAGAAGATTTTAAATTATCTGAACTTGTTGGGGAATATGATGTTATTCCTGAAGATATGTATTTGGTTTTAGGGGATAATCGAGCAGATTCGTACGATAGTAGGGACTTTGGTTTGGTTCCCATAGACGATATATTAGGTAAATGTATTTTTACTATTTGGCCACTTACAAATTTAGGATCTGTTTAAACGAAACTCTAGTTTCGTTTTTTTATGCGAATTTATTGTAAAATTTGTCGAATTATGTTATATTTAAAGTAACACAAGAAATCTTGTGCGTTAATTAATGCCTAAAATATGCGTAAATAATTCTGGGGTTATGAATATAGTATTTATAGGTGTTTAAAACAGGAGGGAGAAAAATATGAGTAAGAAAAAAATAGTAGCTATAGCTTTATTTATTTTTATCGGTTTATTTATGTTTACTTTTGCCGGGACTGGTGATGGTTTAACTGGTGTAGATGAAAATTTAGAAGAATATAGTGTAATTTTTAGAAACTATGATGATTCCATTTTACTTGAAACTGTTGTGGAAGAAGGACAGGATGCAGAGTATGATGGAGAAGAGCCTACTAGAGAATCAGATGAATTATGTAATTATGAATTTGATGGATGGTCTGGTGACTTAGTAAATATTCAAGAAGAATCTAATTTTGTAGCACAATATATTTGTAATGCAAGAGAATATACTGTAACGTTTTTAGATTTTAATGATAATTTTCTAGCAACAGATGTAGTAGAAGCAGGAAATACTGCAGTATATCCACTTGCTAATCCAACAAGACAAGATTTTGTTTTTGTAGGATGGAGTGCAGCTTTAACTAATGTTTTAGCAGATTTTACTGTAAATGCAGTATATACTGAAGATTTAAATAATAATGGTACACCTGATGAAAATGAACTAGTGACTGTAACATTTAATGAAGGAACTAATGGTAGTTTATCATTTGAAGAAGTTACTGGACTTTTACCAGGTGTGGATGTATATCCTACAGCGCCAACTGTAACAGCAGATGCAGATTATGCATTTGATAAATGGAACCCAGATTATAATGCAGGAGATGTAATACCATTAACTAATGCAGTATTAGATTTTACAGCAACATATGGTGATGATTTAAATAATAATGATATTGTAGATACTTTAGACACATATTATGATATTGAATTTATATTACCAGCAAATTATGAATCTTTATTCAATGGAACGTTAACATTTAATGTTTTAGAAGGACTAAAATTCTATGATGAAGTAACAGTACCAACATATACTGAAGACTTTAATGATGGTAAAACATTTGATGATAATTGGACAATTGCTTTACCAGCACAAGATGCTTTAGTATCAGCAAATCAAACATTTACAGCAGTGATGACTGATGATGTAAATGATAATGGTGAACCAGATTATAAAGAAACAAGATATTCATTAACTTATACAAGTAGTATAACTGGTGTTAATGGAGCAATGCCTGTAGATGGTAATACTTATTTAGTGGATACACCTGCAACTGTATTAACTTCAAACTTAACACTTAATGAAGCAGTATTTATTGGATGGAGTGAAACAGAAGTAACTTCAGTAATAACTACACAAGCTCAAGAAGATGCATTAACATTGTTAAATGTTGGACAAAATGTTGAAATAGTAACTGGAGGAACTACTTTATATGCAGTATTTGCAGAAAATAAAAATAGTGATCCACAACCAGATTATAAAGAAACAAAATATGGATTAACTTATACAAGTAGTATCCAAAATGTTCAAGGAACAATGCCAGTAGAAAATAATACATATATTATTAATACAATGGTTGGAGTTTTAAGTTCAAACTTAACACTTAATGAAGCAGTATTTATTGGATGGAGTGAAACAGAAGTA
>CAYJBC010000027.1:0-2438 GCA_964368535.1 uncultured Muribaculaceae bacterium | reverse complement strand
TGGACAAAATGTTGAAATAGTAACTGGAGGAACTACTTTATATGCAGTATTTGCAAAAGATGTAGATGGAGATAAAACTCCAGATTATGATGAATACGTAACTGTGAGATTTATTTCAGGAACTAATGGTTCAATAACTGGAACTAATGAAGACGTTACTAATGTATTACTTGGAACAACTATTTATCCATCTGCACCAACAGTATCTGCTAATAATGGATATTCTCATACTGGATGGAATAATGGATATTCAGTAAATCAAGTTATACCTGAAACTGTAACAGTAGTTAATGGTATTGTTACAATTGAAGCACAATATAGTACAGTAGCTAATATTAGTGTGACTCATAATAAACCAATATCTAATACAGTATATAATGGTGATGAATTAATACATAGTATTGTAATAACGAATACTGGTGACTTAGCAGGTAATATTAGTTTAGATTTATCTTCTAATAACGTAGCAGGTGTAATAGTACCAGGAACTGGTTTTGAAGCAATTACTAGCACTAATGGAATTACTAATTTAGAAATAGCTGGTCATAGTACAGTAACAATAACTTATAAATTAAATGTAACAGGAGTTGCTCATGAAGCAATCATAACAACACTTAATTATACTATTGGTACTCAAGCTGAAATGACTGATGTAACTACATATAACTTAGAAACTACAATAACGTATACTGCTAAAAATCAATCTATTAAAGATTCAAATGTGGTAATAGCTATTGATAGATCTGGAAGTATGACAGCTTCTAAATTTAATGAAGCAAAAGCTGCAGCAGTAGCATTTATTAATAATATGTTTGCAGGCGGAGGAAATAATAATTCAACTGTAACTGTGTATACATTTGGTTATAAATGTGAAGAATCTTGGTGGACTGGACTTACTTGTATATTTAATGGTACAGATCCATATGCTGAAAAAATAGGTGGACAAACTTATAATTCAAGTAACTATTCTACATTAACTGGTAAAATTAATGCTTTACAAGCGGATGGTGGACACTGGTTACATGGTAATGGTACACCTTATACTGAACCTTTAAAGGCAGCAAATGAAACATTTAATGCTCTAACTAACAATAACAATGATGTTTTAGTATTCTTATCAGATGGAGCGCCAAATGATAATACAACAAATTGGAATAATCAATTAACTGCATTAGATAACTCTGGAGTTAACATATATTCAGTAGGATATAATATAACTGCAGGAAGTGCTGCTTATAATAACTTAGCTAAAATAGCATCAAGCAGTGATCAAGTATTTGTAGCAAATACAACTGCTTTAACTGAGGCATTTGAAAAAATTTCTGTTAGTATAACTAATGGTAATGGTGTTACTTCAAGTACTGTATTAGGAGTAGCTAGTATTGGTTCGAGTTTAGTAATATCTAATCAACATCCTGTTATAATTAAATATGGTTCTAAAACTGAAACTGTAACTGCTTTAGGAAATATTGTTTATAAAGCAGCTGATAATAACTATTACATTAATGTAAATAATTTACCAAACCTTTTAGCTGGCGAAGCTATAAGTGTTGAATTTTTTGCAAATGTAAGTAATTAAGAAGGAGAATAAAATATGGATGAAAAAGAAGTAAAAAGTAAAGACAAAGCTGAATTTGAGGATATTAATAAAAGTAACAAAAAATTTAGTATTGTTAAAACTATAGGAAACTTTATATTTTGGGCTATATTTATAATCTTTATTGCACTTGCAATCATAGCGTACATTAACTATAATAAAATAGAAAATGATGAAGAAGCTAGTATGTATTCAAGTAAAGAAGAATATAAAATAGATGATGAAAATGTAACAGTTTATAACTATTTTATTTATAAAGTAGTTGAACATTATAATGACGAAGGTAGACAAGTAAGTCTTAAACTTTGGTTCTTAGATGATGTGAATGAAGACTAATTTTATTAGTCTTTTTTCTTGCATAAAAAAACATACAATTATTTATTGTATGTACTAATTAAATTTCTAAAATATTTTTCTAGATTATCTTTTCCCTCTAGAGTATCTGCTTCAGCTCTAAGTATTAAATTTGGTCCAGTGTTAGATGCCCTTACTAAAGCCCATCCGCCTTGAAAAGATACTTTAACTCCATCTATATCATTAACCGGATAATTCTTCTCTAAACAGTGTTCTTTAACTTTTTTTACTATATCAAATTTAATATCTTCTTTAGTTTTAATCTTTATTTCTTCAGTAATAAAATAATGCGGTATATCACTAGTTAATTCTTCGATTGTTTTATCTGTATGTGATAATACTTCAACTAAACGAAGAGATGCATATAAAGCAGATCCTACATCATAAACTCTATCTCTTAAGAAAACGTGCCCTGAAAATTCTCCTCCAAAAGCTAAATCATCTTCATGTGTTTTTGCTTGAGTGTAACTAGCTCCAGTTTGATACA
>CAYJBC010000026.1:9857-14541 GCA_964368535.1 uncultured Muribaculaceae bacterium | reverse complement strand
CTGCTTTAACAAATTCTTCGCCTATCATATCAGAAAATGTTGAATCATTTCTAAGCGCATAAATTACTTCAGCACCATCACCACCACCTGATTGGCTCTTACGGATGTTAATTAACATCTTACAGGAAAAATAAAAGTTACAGACGTTTGGACAAGTGATTATGACACCCCAACCCCTAACAAAAACAAACGCCCAAATGTCCGAAATGTACTATCGAAAGGAGTAAACATGGCAATTATAAAAATGAATAAAATCTATGATAATATATATTTATCAGACAAAAATTTATCACTAGGAGCTAAAGGATTATTAGATTTTCTATTCATGATAAATGATAATTTTAATGGTAACATTGAAGATCTAAGTAAATATAGTAATGATAATATTAATAATATAGTTAAATATATTAAAGAGCTTGAAGATAATAATTATTTAATTATTTCTACAGAAAAACTAAATAATGAAATAATTTATAATTATACAATCTACCATAATAGATGGAAAATGATATAAAAAAATCAGAGACTAATTTTTCTCTGATTTTTATATATATTCAATTCTTTTGAAATCATTATCAGTAAAATTAACAATTTTTTTCTTTAAGCAAGATAATAAAACAAATATTATGTAATTGATTTCTAAAAAATCAATCGAAATCGATAAACTTTCCCCTTTGACATGAAAAATTTCATTTCTTAGACCATTCTTTTCAAAATACACATTAATTTTATCAACAATATCAGTCGGAATTTCTTCACAATTATTTTTAAGTAATTCTATAACCGTTCGCATTGTTCCCTGATCATTATGTTCTACATCAGTCAATGGACTTAATTTATAAATTTCTAAAATCATTCTTTCAATTAATGGGAAAGAATAATATAAACTTTCAACTTTATTAGAAGACAATATGTCGGTATCAATTTTACCAATTATATTTTTAGTATTATCATCTTCCAAAGCATTTATAAATTCTGTATATTTGAATTTAACCATTTAATTACCTCCTCTATAATTTTTTTATGTGTATTATTAACTTCTGAATTAAAATAGAAAATTACACCTTTATCACGATTATATTTAAAATTTGCATATTTGCTTAAATCTATTTGCTTACCTTTTTTAGTTTTAAATTTTGAAAGTAAATCTTGTAATTTCTCAAAATTTATATTTCCATAATAATTTAAACCATTATTTTTATTTTCCATGTCCTGTAACAAAACGTGTGCTAACAACTTATTAATATCATGTCCAAGTTTATCAATATCGTTTATAGTTATTTTTGAATATATGAATAAAAAATATTTTAAAAACAATTCTACTGAAAAAAGTAAATTATAAATTTTAGTAGCAGACGATAAATCTAACTCTTTTATAACATTTAAAATATTTAATGTATCATTCAATTGAACTTTATGATTTTCAATAATTTCAGATCTATTTTTATTCGATAAACTTTCAATTTTATTTTCAATAGTTACATTTGATGAGTCAATATATTTTAAATAATGATTCCTATTTAAGTTAATTTTCGAATTACTCATTCAATAACCAACTTATATAAATCAACGCAGAAAAACTAGTAAGTAAAGCTATATTTAAATTTGAATTTATACTATTCCCATGAACAATGTTATTCCTTAAATTTAAACCACTGCTTTCATATAAAACATAATTTATATACATCAAACCATCTTTATGATCCGTATCATTGTATTCATTAAATAATAAATTTAAATTTTGAGAACCATCTATCGTAACCTTTATGTTTTTTCTTTGTAATAATTTTATTATATTAGTTTCAATAGCAAAGATGTTACTAGCAATAACAGAGTATTCATTTTCAAAGTTGTAACCGAGTTCATCTTTCAATTTGCAAATTATAACATTAAATTCATCTTTAGTTAATATTGATAATAAAATACTTTGTTGAGTTCCAAAAGTTATTGACGTATGCCTTAATAATTCTTCATAATAATTTTCTGTTAATATATTTCTTAATTTATTATGGTTCCTCGTATATTCAGAACCAACTCTATCATAATATTCCTTAAAATTGTTTCCCTTGATATGATTGCCTAAATCTTTTTCGTAAACTTGTTTTTTAGAATCTATACGATAATGTACACCTATACTAGCAAGAGGATATTTTGAATAATTTTCTAATGAGTCTCCTACTAACTTAGTAAAGTTTATTTTTGATAGTTGGTATAATACAAATACATTATTTAATAAAGATTCTTTCAATTTATTTATTTCACTAGAAGGAATTTCACCACTTTTATACTCAAATAAGTGCATCTCAGATTTAGAATATTCTTCATCACTAACTAAAAATCTTTTTAGAGCCATTATTAATACAATTATTTCTTTTAATTTCAATTTTACAGATGGAAACTTGCCACTAATTATTGATAATAATTTATTTATTTCTTGGGTTAAGTGATCAATTTCAGAAACTGCTTGAATAAAACTATATTTTTTATCTTTCGTTTTCTCAACTAATTCATTTGTTATATCAATATATTTATTCACTATTTTTTTAACATCTATATAATTAAGTACATTATTATTTATTAAATACTTAATTATATCGTTAATATGATTATAACCACCAAAACTATTTAAAGATTCTTCTATATAATCTACATATATTTTTTTTTTACATAATATTTCTTGATCATATTTTATTAAAATATATATATATTTATTATTTTTTAATAACATATTTATTATATTATCATAACCATTTTCTCTGTTCAAATTATTAAATACACGATCAATAAATTCAGAACTAATAAATTCATCGTTTTTTATAGCATTGCCTATTAACTTAGTATAAAAATGAGATAAATTTACTAAATTTTCATTATAAAAATAGGTAGATAAATTAAATTTTCGTAAAATTTTATTAAATTCATTTTTTACAAGTTTGTAATCTTTTACATTATTTCTATATTCTAAAGAGATTATTGTTTTATAATAAGTATATAAAAATTCCATGATAATTAAACATTCATTTTTTTTATTATTTCCAGTTGCATAAAGATATAAATTAAAAATCTGCATTAGATCTTTTTCTTTGATCCATATTTCATTACTATTAATGCTGGTAACCAATCTAGTCTTATGAAAAAAAACTGAATTATGCATACATAGAAAAATTTTAAATTCCCTTTTAAATTCTTCATAAGTTGAATTTTTAGAAAATTCATAATCAAATTCTTCATTTAACGTTTCAGTATTTATATATCCTTCTAAAAAAGATTTTAAAATCTCTCTCATTTTTACCTCCTATATATTATTCACAAAATTTATTTCTTTTACAATCATATTTGCATATTTCATTGTATCTTCAAAAATTATCTCACTAGCATACTTATTTTTCTTTTGATATGCTAACCATCTTTCTCTCAGTTCATAACTATCATTTATAACTTTTAAAGTTAATTCTATATCTTTATTAAATTCTCTTTTCTTAAAAGTTTTATCAATAGCTTTTCTTAAATTATCTTTATTAATATTATTCCACTCTTTAGTACAGATAAGGTAAACATCATAATAATCTCTTAACCTACCACTTGTTTCAGCTCTAGTAAGTATTGTTTCTAATTTTTCAGCAAGTACAGTTTCAATATTATAAGCCCATACTTTAATAACTTTATTTTCTAATAATGATTTATATTTATAAGATATAGCTTTAGGCGTAATTGGATCCCCTGTTGCAATATCTATATGAAATTTTTCATTCATCTTATCTATAAATACAACTAACTCTACTCTATAACCACCATATTCATCGTTGTCCCTAATAGTTTCAATTTTATTAAATGATATTAGTGCATCATCTTCTAATTCTATAGATATTATTTCTTTTATCATTTTAACAATATTTTCTTCTGTAAATTCAGTTTTAACTATAGCAGTATCTATATCCATAGTTTTTCTATTTTCAACACCAAATAAAGTACTTAAATAAAATCCACCTTTTAATATAAAGTTATCTTTATATTTACTAAGTGATAATCTTTCAATGAATCTATCATACATATATAATCTTAATAAAGGATTTAACAACATATCTTTTTCTTTAGCAATATTTTTCAATTTATCTTTAACTTGTGTACTATTCATAAAGCATACCTACGAAATCTATAACTTCTTTTTTTACACCAAGTTTATCGGCATAAATTGAAAGTTTAGTCATATCTTTGTCCTTTCTTTTAATATATTCTCTCACACTATGTTTAACATGCTCTATATCCATTCTTTTTCTAGATCTTATAATATCACATATACATCTTTCAATATCATAACATCTCACATTATTCCCCATCGGAGTAGTAGCTTCACTTACTCCTATTTCATATACATCTCTACTAACATAAAATACATTATGATCTTTTAGTTTAGGATTATTATACTTTTTAGGAACAGTTATATCTAAATCACTATCTGGAGCTTTAATAGATATTCCATGGAAATACAGCGCTGTCATATGAGAATAAATAATATTATTACTTTTTAAATTAAGTGTATAATAACTATCTTCTATCTCATTTTTATCTATGTATATACCATTAGTTACTTTCTCTATAATACCTTTATCTACCATAATAGAAAGATACATTCTATGAAAACCTAGATTATCTAGCATTTCAGAAGTTATATAACCATTATTAT
>CAYJBC010000026.1:0-9847 GCA_964368535.1 uncultured Muribaculaceae bacterium | reverse complement strand
CTCTAAACTCTTTTATCTTATTATCCACAATATCACCTCTTGACATTTATACTGCCATTTTAACATTTGAACGTATTTTTGTCAAGTGACAACTATACCAAAAAAAATTAAATTTGGGTATAGTTGTCAAAAAAAGAAAAAAGCCACACATTTAGTTAAAACTAAATGTGTAGCATTACTTCTATAGTATATCATTAAACGATATTATATATCAATTAAAAGTTTTATTTTGAGTTAATAAGTTCAATTGAACTTATCATTTTTTCTATATTACTTTTTTCTTTTTGATAAAAACAATTAATTAGATACTTTGTATCAACTAATATTAAAGCTATTTTTTCATATGATACATTATTATTACTTTTTTTCCAAGCACTCTCAGCAAATCCATAATAATTAATATCTTCATCTATTTCTAAATTATTATTATCTTTATTAAAAGGTAAGATAAAAGCGTTAAATATATTATTTGGGTTAATATTATCATATAAATTCTTATTAGTTGATATATGATCACCATATGTTATTTGTTTTTGTATTGAATCTGTATGAGGTAAATCATTTGTTCTTCCCGTAACACCATACCTATAATACTTAGCATCTAATATATATAATTTGTCTTCAGTCTTATATATTGAATCTGGTCTTAATTTTGATTTGTCTTTTTCTCTACTTTTACCTAATAGAGTCCAATAAGCTTCTGGAAAATATTTACTAATATCTAAAGATTTACTTCCAAAAACGTCATTAACCATTTTTTCCCAAACATATTCATATTTATTAGTACCATAATTTTTTTGGTTATCCGAATTATCATCAAAAGTCATATCTAATATTCTCTTCATGTGCCTTAATAACAATTTTTTTCTATCATTAAAGGTATTAGATAGTTCTTTGTTAATAACATTTATGTAATACTTACTCTTTTTTGCAATTTCGCGCTCTTTTAAATTAGTTATTGGTAAAGATATATTACCGAACAAAAACCCAATATATTCATAACTAATATGCAAACAATAGTTATTAAGCTCTGTAATTATATTATTTTTTTGGAATCTAGATTCATAATAAGGATTTAAATACACTACCTCTGTATCAGTAAGTATTTTATCTGAGTTTAGTGTTCTTTTCCAATTTATTTTTCCATTTCCATTTTTAATGTATTTTTTATCAATTTCTTGATACAAATCATTTTTCAAATAATCACTTATTATCCAAAAAAATGAATTAAATGGAACTTCTGATGATTCTCCAATGGCAATACCTTTATCTACTTTACCATTATCCTTACTCTTTACTAAACTAATACTTTTCAAAAACATTACTAATTGTAATTTCAAATCTTTACTAATTTCAAGGCCATCAATTTCTTGTACATCAAATTCCATTCCTAATGGTAAATAGAAATTTATTTTATTTCGATCATATTTAATACCAACAAAATTATTTTCATCTATACTACGATTAATTGTTATATTCTTCATAATTTGGTTGCCCTATATTAATTACATTAGAATCAGGTCTTTCTAAACGAGCTTCATTTATTAATTCATCAAAAATACCAAATACTCTAATATTTTCAGATTTATATTTATTTAATAATTCATCATACGAACTTACTTCAGAAAACCATTCGTCTACATTTAATTTTGCAACATCTTCCCATAAATACGATAATATTTTTTCTGCAAATTCTTTATCGTTGTTTAATTCTTCTAACGACACGAAATAAACACCTAATTGTTTATCCTCTCCATTAATGCCGTTGTTATTTTCTATGATTTTTTTGTTAATCATTGTTACAAATTGCAGCCATGTAATTCCATACTCTTTATCGTAAGGTAATTTAGTATTAGCTAATTCCTTACTTTTATCATTGTTAGCAAATTGATTTTTTATATATTGCATTTTCCATCTACGTTTAAATGCGGTATCTAAAGTAAATACATTTTGATCACTTGTATTCATAGTTCCAATAATCCAAAGATTTGACGGTATATACACTTTATCAAATTCAATTCCTTTATCAATAAAATAATTTTTTATAGCCCCGTTAAATATTTTATATTTACTTTCTCCTAGGTGTCCTGCGTCACTTTTTTCATCATTTTTTCTATCTAGCAATTGAAATATATCACCAAATATTGCCGAAGCATTCCCTCTGTTTATTTCTTCGATAACTAACACTACTTTTTCAGTTTCGTTTAAGAGTGCATACTCTAAGGCTTCGGTAAAAGCTCCAGCTTGGAAGTCATATGAAACCTTTTCATCTTTTATACCAGGAATAATTTGTCCTATAAAATCACTATTAGTATATTCCGGATGAAAAGTTGTTCTTATTTTATGATAATCTTGTTTTGAAAATTCATTTTCAACAATATAACTTTTACCACTTCCCGGAACACCATAATATATTTTATTAAAGGCACCTTGTACTCTATTATCATCTTTAATTAACAACTCATCATCAGTTTCACTACTTACAGAACTAATGGGATTAGCATATTTAGCAACATATTTACTTAATTTTATTCCTTTTTGTAATTCTGCTTTAAAACTATTATTTAAGCCTGCCTTCCTTATAATATCACTTTTATTATAATTTTTTATTTGTTCTGAAAATTCAATTCCAAATAAGTGAATTCCTGCAACTACTCCATATTTTGTTTTATAATCATTAAGAATTACTACTAATTCTTCTTCAGTTAAGCTTTCCTCATGAAAAATATAATCAGGATTTCCATTATCTTCATTACCTTCTAGAACATTAGCTATTATCTTACAGTTATCATTATCTTGTAGTTTTAAAAAATTTATTACAGTTACAAAATTATATCCATGATAAATATTTTTGTTTCCTTCTATATTAATCATAAAATAATCTAAAACTTCTTTAACTAAAAAGCCACGTCTTTCTTCATCGTTATAATATTTTTTTTCAATATTAATCATCGATGTATTTTCAAACAAATAGTTTTCTAAAACAAATTTACAAAATTTTAAATCAAATGGGTTTTTATTTTGTTTTCTCTCACCCATAAACTCAGGTATATTTAAATTTAAATCATCTGATATCATTATATAATCTCCTTCTTTTTTCATGACATTAAATTGCTTGATCCAAGCACTAGACACTGTATCAAACTGTTCAACTTTATTCGAAAAAATATTTTCTTCAGAATTTCTGAATTTTAATATTTCCTCTAAAATGATATTATAATCACTCATATTTTTAACAAGTGACAAACTATTTTCAACTTCCTCAACTTTAAACTTCCTATTTATTTTATTGTCAAATAGCAATTTAAATAATATTTTAAATGGAAAAACATCATAAGCATCTGAAGTTTTAACAGCATCATTAGGATATTTTATTTCACATAATACATTGAAGAAAAATTCAGCCTTCAACTTTTGATCATCATTCAGCAAATTATAATTTTCGAGTAAAAAATCTCCATTATTACTCACTTTATATACTTCATTATCTAAATATATCATGTTATAAAACAAAATAAAATTCAATGGGTGATTATTCATTTCATTTCTGTTTGCTCCAGATTCATTCAATGATTTCATCAATTCTTCTTTATGATTATTTATAGTAATTTCTTTTTCCTTTACTGCTTTTGTTAAAATATATAACTTTTCAAAGCTAGTAATATTATTTACAAATATCCATTTATCCATTTTTAATCTCCTTATGAATTATTGGTTCAATTATTCGTTTAACTAACAAAGGGGGAATTCCCTCTCCTATAACATATCTTATTAGAGTATCAGATGCCCATTCCGGTGGGTTCCAGTTTTCCGGCAAAGATGAAATTTTCATTAGTTCAAAAATCGATAAAACTCTGGGATCACTATAAGTACCATCTGCAAGTTTTCTTCCTGGATGAACATTCATTTGCGATCCCATTACTCCATTATATTTAGTTACTGTTGGAGCAGGTTTATCCCAATCCATTCTATGATATGTTGTATTATATCCTTTTGATGGAGAACCATCGGCTTTTTTTGGATAATATATTTTATTATCCCAAGCAGACTCCCCTGTGGGTGTATGTATCATACACTCTATATGTCTCCACGCATGTGTTGGAGAACGATGAAATTTAGAAACATTGTTATTTAAAGTGATTTTCTTTAATTTGTTTTTAAACTCTTTTTCCTTTATTATAGGATTTAACATTGGCAAATTACCAATTGCCTCCCTTAATGTAATAATTTTTTTGTTCTTTACAGGAAATTCCCATTTAAATTTCTTATCTTTTCTAACAAGTAAAAATATTGCTCGTTTACGACTTTGAGGAACTCCATAATCCATTGCATTTATTTTTTGTTCTTTATTTATATAATAATCATTACCTAATCTTTCTTTAATATAATCAGGAATCAACATTTTTTCATCGTGATATTGTATTGGTGTTTTTAATTGTTGAATAACATTTTCTAAAAGTATATATTTAGGTTTAGTATCCAAAGCAAAATCAATTGCATATTTAATTAAAGAATTTCTTTCATCATATGGATTTCTGTTTCCTGCAACACTCATTCCTTGACACGGAGGTGTTGCAATAAGAAAATCGATATTATGTTTATTAGCTTCTTTTACTACTTCAGCATAAATACCAGAATCAGTAATATCACCTGTAATCATTTTTGTTTCAGGATATAGGTGCTGATAAAATTTAGCTCTTTCTGGTAATAGTTCATTTGCAACAACAACATCAATTCCTAATTCATTGAAATATGTTTCTGCAATTCCGACATTGGAAAAAAGTGATGCAGCTTTCATTATTCGACCTCCTTACAAATTACTGATACTATTTCTTTTACTAATAACGGTGGAATAGCTTCACCTATGACTTGTCTTATTAAGTTTTCCGATGCCCATGATGGAGGATTCCAATCAATTGGCAATGAAGTTACAATAAACAATTCCAATAAAGTTAAAACTCTAGGATCACTATAAGTGCCATCTGAAAGTTTTCTACCTGGGTGAACATTTGTAAATGATGAAACAGATCCATTATACATTGTTACCGTTGGAGCAGGTTTTTCCCAATCCATTCTCATATATGTAAATGCTCCACCCTTTACTTTTCTTCCTTCTATCGTTTTAGGATAATACTTTTCATTTTTAAAGGCGGATTTTCCAGTAGGTGTATGCATCATAGCTTCAACTTGCCTCCAAGGAGTTACTTTACCATAGTGATATTTACTTACTTTTAAACCTTCATTTAACTTATGTTTATAGTCTGGTAATTTATATTGCATTTCTTTTTCTTTAATTAACGGGTCAACTGATGGCAAATGGCCTATTGCTTCCTTTAAGGAAACAATTTTTTCTTTTTTTGCAGGGAATTCCCACAGTATCGGCATGTCACTTCTACTAAGTAAGATAATAGCTCTTTGTCTACTTTGCGGCACTCCATAATTCATTGAATTCACTACTTGATTTTTATTTATATTATATAAATCCCCTAATCTCTCATTAATATAATCAGGAATTAACATTTCTTTTTCATTATATACAATTGGTGTCTTTAATTGTTGGACTACATTTTCTAAAAGAACATATTTAGGTTTGATTTCCAATATTGCATCAATAGCATATTTAATTAAAGAATTTCTTTCATCATAAGGATTTTTAGCACCAGCTAAACTCATTCCCTGACATGGTGGTGTAGCCATAACAAAATCAACTTTTGCTTTTTTTGATTCTAGAATAACTTTATTATAAACTTGTGAATCAGTAATGTCTCCCTGAATAATCTTTGAATAAGGATGAAGATGTTGATAAAATTTACATCTGTTTTCTAATAATTCATTTGCTACTGCAATATTAATATTCAATTCTTTTAAATATGTTTCTGCAATACCGACGTTTGCAAATAATGATAATCCTATCATGTTGTCTCCTTACTACTCTTTTGGCAACTTGCTATAATCATATTTTTCTTCTACTTTTCTTAAAATATCAAATGCCTTTTGTGTTTCTTCTATTAATTTTTTTGTATCACAAACAGTATCATCACCGTTTTCAATCTTTTTTAATTCTTCAATTACTAAAAATAATTTCTTTCTAGCATCTGTAGTTATTTTTCTTTTATTTGCATCAAAATCAAGAATATCATTTTTAAAACTAAGATACCCTTCTAATAACTCTTTTAATTCTTTTGTTGATTTATTAGGATATTTTTCTTTTGATATAAAATTATAAAAATCATTATACCCTGCTTTTTTCAAAAGCTCATTTAAAGATAAATCTAATCCTTCTGCTATTTTTCTTAATATATCCACATCAATTTTTTTTATTTTACCATTTATTGTATCGTTATATGTACTTTGACTTAAACCAATAATTTTTGATATTTCTCTTTGTGAATAACCTTTTGATATTCTAGCATATTCTATGAACTCTTTCATTTCATTATTATTCATTATACTGCTCCTCTAACCTTTTTATAATTCTTATATATCAATTTTAACACACTATTTTAATATAGTAAATAAATTTTACCGAAGTTTCGTTCTAAAGTGTTGACTTTACGATATTATAGTGTTACAATCACATCAGAACGACGCATCGTTCTAGAAAGGAGGAATATATGATAGCCATCGAAGATATTGATACATCCATAAAAAAAGACATCATAGTCGAAGGACTAATGAGGTCTAGAGGTGTATATCTGCTAGTATCTCCACCTAAAGTAGGAAAGTCAAATTTTGCGATACAACTTACCTACTCTTTCTCAAACGGATTACCATTTTTAGGTTTAAGAGTTACTGCTTCACCTGTTTTATATATTACCACAGAATCGGACAAAATACAAATTTCCGAACGATTAAAATATATGAAACTAAAACCAAAAGAAAAAACAATTTATATAATAGATAGAGATGAAAAAGAAAAAATTAGTTTATTTGATATTCAATATAAACTAGCAGACTTTTCAGATCCAGATAAAAATAAAATATTAATAATAGATATGATGAAAGATATTAATTTCGGAATAAAATGTGACTACAATGATTTTCAAGTAGTAACACAAGAGCTAATGCCTAAAATAAGATACCTAGCAGATAAATACAACTTCACTATTCTACTAACACATCATTTAAATAAAAGAAATGAAACTCTTGGCAGTACAGGATTTAATGCATGTGTAGATGGTGTATTTACTTTAAAACAAAAAAATGAAAATTATATACAATTTAATACTATTAGTAGAGACTTTGCTCCACTAGATTTATTATTAGAAAGAAACGAAAATCTAATATTAAATGTATGTAAAGATGATGAAGATGAAATTATAGATCCTAATTTAATTTTATTCATTAAGTATGCATCTACAAAAAAAGAATTTGAACTTAGTGCTACTGATATAGTTAAAGAAGCAAATTTATTTTGTACACCTAAAAGTTTTGGTAAGAAAATAAGAGCCAATATAGAGCTATTAAAACAAGAAGGATTAGCTATTCAAAAATGTAAAAATGACCAAAGATATTACAAAGTAAAATACGAAGAACCTACTATTGATAATTAGACATAATAAGTAATTTTATATGTTATATTTTAAAGCAGGATAAGGAAGTTGGTGCCTCAACATGGCACAAACCCTTATAAACACTAGGTTTATTGAGACACCAAATCTATTTCGCACTTGCGAAATGTGGCCACAAAAATGTGTTTTTATGGCACTTAAAATATTAAAAAGCCCATATTTACAGACGAAAAGTGTGGCAGTTTTTGTGGCAGTTAGTTAAAAATATAGTAAAAATCAAGAATATATAAGACAAGGAGGTATGCTTATGAATAACCTTATATTTGATGACATAAATTTAAATATGAAACAAGAAAAAAAAGATATACTTAAAGAACTAATTATTAAGTATTTAATTAAGCAAATTACTAATGAAAATCACTCTTAGTGATTTGTTTCTTTTTAGTAATTATTATATAATGCATTTATCCTGTAAGGTGTTAAGTGCTATAAAGACTGGAGGTACAAATGAATTATAGTAACTTAACTAATTTAAATTGTAATGCAGGTATTTATATTAGACTTTCACAAGAAGATAGAGGCAAATCATATGAAGCGGATAGCGAAAGTGTTGCTAATCAAAGAGACGAGTTAACTAACTTTGTTAAGAAAAATGGTTTTACACTTGTTAATGAATATGTAGATGATGGATATTCTGGAACTACTTTTAATAGACCAAGTTTTGAAAATTTATTAAAAGATATAAAAGATAAAAAAATTGATATAGTAATAGTTAAAGATTTATCTAGACTTGGTAGAGACCATGTTATGACTGGTTATTATATGGAAACATTTTTTCCAGAAAATAAAGTTAGATTTATTTCTATTTTAGAAAACTATGACAGTATGAAAAAGCAAGCAAGTAATGATTCTTCAACTTTTATTATTGCTTGCAATGATTATTATAGTAAACAAAACTCTGTAAAAATCAGAAGTGTATTAGATGCAAAAAGAAAAGATGGAAAATTTATTGGTAGTACTCCATGTTACGGTTACATGAGAGATCCTGAAGATAAAGGACATTTAGTGCCTGATCCAAATGTTTGTGATTATGTAACTATGATGTTTGAATGGAGAGCAAATGATATAGGAATAAGTGAGATTGCAACTAAACTTAATGAAATAAACGCACCTACTCCTAGTTCGTATAAAAATCTTCCCTATTCTTCTAGATTAAAAGATTCTAAAACTTGGGCTATAAGTTCTGTAAAAAAAATATTACAAAACGAAATGTACACAGGCACAATGGTACAGCATACTCAAACTAAAGTAAGTTATAAATCCGAAAAAAAAGTAACCTTAGATGAAAGCTTATGGATTAAAGTTGAAGGAACACATGAGCCATTAGTAGATAGAGAAATATTTAGAATAGTTAATCAAAAAAGAAGAAACAACGAAAGAACTACTAAACTAAGATCAAATAGACCTATAAGGCTATTAGAAGGCTTTCTTTACTGCAAAGAATGTGATAATAGACTTGGAGTATCATATCGTAAGCACAAAGACTATTGGAGTGTTAATTGCAACAAATATGCAAGAGATCCAATAAGAAATAAATGCACTCCCCATTTCTTTCCATATGAGTATTTAGAAATGCAAATACTAAATGAACTTAAAAATCTTTTATCAAAATTATTTAGCTATATTAATGTAAATGATTTAAATAGTGAAATAATTAATAGACATGAACTTAATCATAGTTCTCTTGAAGATATTAAAATTAAATGTCAAAAAGAACATGATAAAATTTCAAAAACTATATCTACTATTTATCAAGATAGAATTGATGGTGCTATAACTATTGAACAATATAAGTTATTAGTTAAACCCTATGAAGAAAAAATTAAAGATATAAATAATAATATTGAAAATATAGAAATTGAAATTATAAAGAAAAAACAAAGTACTAATAAAATACCCGACTATACAAATAATATCAAAAAATTATTAAATGTAAATGAACCAAAAAAAGAGTTATTAAAAACTCTTGTAGAAAAAATAATAATTGATGATGTTAGAAATATCACTATCAAATTTAAATATGAATTACTGGAAGAACATACTTTTAAATATATTGAATGTTCTAAACCTAGAAATCCTTATGGACGAAAAGGTAAAGTAATTATATAAAACAATAACGGATAAGGGCCAAGCGGCACCACCTGCATTTATGTGATTAGATAAAACTATTACATCTTCGCCATCTCCGTAAAAACTTTGAACGATCTCAGTTCTTGTATCCGGATCAAGTGTAGTATCTCTTGTTCTAGTCATACTTGAATCTATTCCCATATCAG
>CAYJBC010000025.1:8249-15351 GCA_964368535.1 uncultured Muribaculaceae bacterium | reverse complement strand
CAATTAATCCTTCATATGTTGTTACATCAAATCCACTTATGTCTGCATTTGTTTTTGCATCCCTTACTGTTTTATAAGTGAGTCCAGTTATTTCTGTTATTTCATTTCCAGATGGATCATTTATTGTAAGAAGCATCTCCGGAGTATTCGAATCTACTGTATACTCAAAATCGTTACTTTTTATATTAAAGTATACATAATATTCTTCAGTTGCACTTCCTACACTTGATGCCGCTCTAAGTGTTGCTGTACTTATTGTACTTTCAGAAAGTGAGCCAGCATTTTCTGCAAAATTAGTTAAATTAGCTGTCAAATTTATTGGTGTTCCTGGTGTAAATATCAGTGCCTCACTTCTTTCAGTAGTTAAATCAACATCAGTTATTGCGGGCGTTGAAGTAGCTGCTACAAAGAATGCGTATGATAAACTACTTACTATCATTAATATAGATACTACTAATATCGCTAATTTAATTTTCTCTTTTTTATTTATTTTTGATTTTATATTTTCTTCCATAATACATGCTCCTTTATTATGTGTTAATTATATCAAATTAAGTTTTTTTTAGCAATTAAAAAAATCTCGTTTTTTAGAGATTTAATTTAATTCAAATAGTTTTTTAGCAGTTCTAATCATTTGAGCTGTATAACCAGTTTCATTATCATACCAAGATAGTATTTTAATAAGTTGTTTACCATCAACTTCTAAAATAGAAGTTGATAAACCATCGACTACTGAGCCATACTTTGATCCTACTATATCTTTTGAGACTATAGGGTCCATAGTAAATTTTAATGTTTCATTTTGATTATTTTTAAATAGATTATTTATTTCATCAACAGATGTACTTTTACTTAGTTCGATAGTTAAATCAATAATAGATCCAACTGGTACAGGCACTCTTAAAGAAGTTCCGTCCATCTTACCTAAAAGCTCTGGAATAACTAAACCAATAGCTTTAGCTGCCCCAGTTGAAGCTGGAACTATATTTTCTGCAGCACTTCTACCACGTCTAGCGTTTATTCCTGCTTTATGCGCACCATCTAATACCATTTGATCAGATGTATATGCATGAACAGTAGTCATTAAACCTTTAGTAATACCAATATTATCATTAAGAACTTTTAAAACTGGTGCAAGACAGTTTGTAGTACATGATGCTGCTGATATAACATTATCTTCTTTTGTTAATATATTATCATTAACATTATAAACAATAGTTTTCATATCACCCTTGCCAGGTGCTGATAAAACAACTTTTTTAGCACCTGCAGTAATATGTTTAGATAAATCTTCCCTTTTAGTAAATACACCAGTACATTCAAGTACTAAATCAATGTTCATTTCTTTCCAAGGTAATTTTTCTGGATCAAGTTCACTTAATACTTTTATTTTTTTTACACCCTTAATAATTATATTTTCATTATCAAAAGATATATCATCCGCATGAAACGAACCATGTGATGAATCATATCTAAGCAAAAAAGCAAATTCTTCAGGTGTACCCACAGAATTTATTGCTACTATATCAAAATCACTAGATGTAATCATTTCTTTAAAAGCAAGTCTACCTATTCTTCCAAAACCATTTATTGCTACTTTAATCATTAGCGCCTCCTATAAACTCTCTAAGTATTGAATCATCTTTAACATATTCTCCTGGAATAGGGAAAAATTGTTTTAAAAATGCAAGCAATCTTTTTGCTTCAAAATAATATGGTGAATCTACACCTATACTAAGAAGAAGTGGTTCAATATATACTTTAAGAACTCCTATTTCATAAATCATCGCAGTATTAATTATAACGTCAGCGTCATGTATATATGGGAAAATATATTTCTCCTCACCGTTTCTCACAACATTCCAGTTATGAATAGTTGTCGCAACACCATAACCCCTTGTTTTATGATCTCTTACTATTCTTCTTAAAAGTCTTAAATCAATTGAAGAAATATAATTATGTCTATCAATTGATAAAGGCATAAATGGACTTAAATATATTTTGAATTTTTCAGATGAACTAATATCTGGTGTTAATTCATCATTTAATGAATGTAATCCTTCAATTAACAATATAGAATTTTCTTTAAGAACAGTGTTTTTTGTTCCTGGTTCTTTTTTACCAGTTATAAAATTATATGATGGTATTTTAATAGATTCTCCATCTAACAATTTTCTTAAATCACTATTCAAATATTCTAAATCAATAGCTTCAAGACATTCAAAATTAAATTCACCATTTTCATCTTTTGGAGTATTATCTCTATCAACAAAATAATCATCAGTACTAATATTAATTGGATCATAACCTAATGCTCTTAATAAAATTGATAGTTTCTTTGTTGTTGTTGTTTTACCACTTGATGATGGACCTGCAATCATTACATATTTTATTTTTTTGTTTTCAACAATTGAACTAACTGTTCTAAAAATACTTAAATTAAATACTATTTCATTCGAATTCATGAAATCTTTAACTTTCCCGTTTCCTATATTCAAATTAAGATTGGTAACATAATTCATTTTTTGCTTGTTCATCCAGTCTTTACTTTCAATAAATGCATCTATTATAGCAGCGTGATGTATATAATTAGGAATTTCACCTTTTTCTTTAGCAGAAGGTAATATAAATATTAATTTATTATTTCCTAAATTAACTATCTCATATTTATTTATAAATCCAGTTGAATAAGGCATATCAGAATAAAAATAATTATGGTACCCCAATATTTCATAAACTGTAAATACCTTATCTGATATATTCGAAACATTATCAGCTTTTTCAAATTGTTTTATTTCATTAAAATATTTTAAAGCATCTCTTTTATGAATATGCATTTTCTTAATAATATGATTAGCTTTAATTATTTCTTCCATTTTAGTTTTGATTTTATTTACATCACTTTGAGTAAATTTATGACTTGATTCCAGTGTAGATAACATTCCAAGTGGAACACTATGTTCAAATAAAACTTCTGTTTCCTTATAAAGTTCTTTAACTGCTATTTCAAATATAAATTTTAAACCAGATTTATATATAACTCTACCAGAATTAGATAAAATGTCTACTGGCTTAATTTCTTGATCATAATCAACAGTCTCACATAAAGACTTCACATCATTATTAACTTTTACACCTAATATATTTTTTAAATTTAAAGATTCACATATTTCAAAATATGTGGTTCCTTTTTCAAATTCCTTAACTTCTCCATTTATTTTAATATTTATCATAAATAAACCCCTTTATTTTCTTATACATTATATCAAACTATAAATTAATTTACAATAAAATGAATAAAAATAGTTTTATTTTACTATTATATTTATAGGAGATAAAAAAATGAATATAATACCAACGATTTTAGAAAAAAAAGATAACAAAGAAGTAGCTTTTGATTTATATTCTAGGCTATTACAAGATAGAATAATATTTATATATGGAGAGATAACAGATGTTACCAGCAATCTAGTTATGAGCCAATTACTGTATTTAGACTCAGTAAGTAACGAAGACATATACCTTTACATAAATAGTCCTGGAGGGTCCGTTACCGCAGGTCTTGCAATATATGATACAATGAATTTTATTAAATCAGATGTTAACACAATAGGCATTGGAATATGTGCATCCATGGCTGCTTTCTTATTATCTTCTGGTACAAAAGGAAAAAGAAAAGTGTTACAAAACACAGATGTAATGATACACCAGCCCTTAGGCGGAGCTTCAGGTCAAGCAAGCGATTTAAAAATCGCTGCGGAAAGAATAATTAAGTTAAAAGATAAATTAAATAAAATATTAAGTTTAAATACTGGAAAAGACATTAAAATTATTGAACAAGACACTGATAGAGATAATTATTTAAACAGTGATGAATCAATAAAATATGGTTTAGTAGATAAGATAATAAAAAAGAATGGTTAATCCATTCTTATAATTACTTCTCCTTCAGAAGAATACATATATTTTTCTTTAGCATACCTTGCAACATACTCTGGATCTTTAAGTTTAGTTACTTCACTTTCTAAAGACCTTTCAGCTTCTATTAATTCTTCATACTGAGTTTCAAGTGCTATAACTTGATTATTATTACTTAAAATAGTTTTCCAATCATTAAAACTACTTATAACTAAAACCGTTACAAGCATTATTATCAGTGATGAAATAACTAACAACCTCTTCTTTTCTTTTTTGCTGGTTTTCATTTGCATACCATCCTATAATATAGTATTACACCACAAAAAAAATAAGTCAAGACCTATTTTTTTTATTTACAATTAATTTACAAATATAATGGCTAGTAATAAAACCTAAAATAATCATAAATAAAAAGTAAATATGTAGTATTCCAAAATTTATTTTATATAATATAATCAAGTAAATAATAACTAAATTCAAAGAAAATATAAAAGAAACAATAAGTTTAAATAAACTATTCATATTTTTAATTAGATACTTATTTAAAAGTATTCCTAAATAGTAAAACAATCCATAAATAAAAGAAAACACAAAACAAACTATCTGAATATTAATATTCATTATCTAAATAACTTAGCCATCAAACTATCCTCTTTATTTTTCTTTATATTATCTAAGTAATTAAACATACTTATGTGGCCTTTAATTTTTACTATACCATCAGTGGTATCCATTTTAATTACCTCTAATGTATTTCCTTTTATATGTATATTCCCCATAGAAGACTCTAGTAAAAACTCTTCATCATTAAAACTAATAATTTTATTTATTCCAGTAAGTGTTATGAAACTTCTATCAACCATTTTAACTTCGTGATTAACTACATTTAATTTATCATTCATAGCTATACCCTTTCATTAAAATTTATGCATAAAAAAAGAATATAATTACTCTTTATTATATTCTTCAAGAATTTTTTCTACAAATAGCGTTCTTGTTTCTGAATTTAGCGGATGAACAACATCTTCATGTCTATCTTCACTAACTTTACGACTAGGCATTGCTATAATCATTTTTTCAGTACCTTCAATAATACGTATATTATGTATCATTAAGCAGTCATCGATTGTTACTGTTGCATAACCTTTAACACGAGATCCTTCCCTTTCAGATTTAAAAACCTTTACTGATGTAATTTCCATAATTTCTTTCCTCCATAGTTTTCTCTAAGTCCATTGTAGTACATATATTTATAATAATCAACCCTTTTAATTTAAATATTTGATTTTTACATCACCAGTACATACTTCAGTATATGAAAAACATTTGTCTCCTATGTTTGTTTTAAGCATAAATACATTTGGATACGTTGATTTTATCTTACCTACATATGTACTAGTTTTATTTCTCATTCCATAAACAGTTATCTGAACATCTTTACCTATACTAGCCTCTATTTCTTTTCTAGTGCTATTTATATTCACATATTCTCCTATCTAGGATAACCTACATACATTAAACCATTTGTAATAATTCCGCCCACTCCTTCACTACCATATTTAGTTTTTTCTAGTAAAGAAATGATATCCACTTCTTTATTTTTTTCTGTTAATGCTATAGTTGAAGCTATTATTGCAGGGTCTAGTGCATGAATATTAATTCTTTTTGGACTTGATGCAAAATTTGCTCCCGCTTTAATTAATTCTTCATAATAACTTTGACATGCTCCAGCAATAATAACTAGCTTATCATGGCTTTTTTCATATCTTCGCGCAGATTTAATAGCTTTAATAAAGTTTGCAGAATTTTTATAGTTTTTTATGTTTTTAGGATCTCCTTTTTTTCTATAATATGCGTCATGTCCTGTAATAATGACAATATCAGGTTTATATTCATCTAATAATGATGTTATTTGTTCGTACATTATATCTTCCTTTATCTTTTTACCTATTGCAAAAACTCCCATATTCTTATAAAACTTTAAACATCTGTCCAAGTATTCATTATCCCCATCTAAATGAAGTATTCTCGCAGGTAAATAAAAGTATTCACTGCGATCTTGTAATTCACTACTTATATCATCATCTGCTTCAATATTTATTTCTTCAACTATCTTTAAATCAAATTCTTCACTACTAGCGTATAATCTTGCTTCTACACCCTTTAAAAAGTATTCACCATCTTTAATATTAATTACTTTAAATAAAGTATCATGATTATAACTTTTCCTAGTCACATAATCACCTTTTTTAATTTCCATATTCATCACATTATATCTTATGAAATAGGCAAATTTATGACATAAAAAAAGATATTATTTTTTTAATATCTTTTTTACATATGCTGGTGATAAAGTATCTATATCAATAGTTAACCTTTTTTCTAAATTTTCAATATTCTCTTTAGCGAGTAAATCAGGATTATAACCCCCATCTAAAAACTCTGTATTTTCTGCTATTGGTTTAATTATAAGACCTGATTCAGGTAGTAACATAAAATGATCAACATTATGTTCGTATAAAAACCAATTAAAATAATCAATATTAAAATTTAATTTGTTATCAGGTTTTTTTGATATTAATTTGCTATATACTAAATTTGAATCATAAGAATCTGCAAACTCCATAATTTCAAATAAAAGTTTCTGGATATTATCTAAATTACTCTCTATAAAAAAATGAGCATAATCATAATATTTTGGATACATTAAGTATTCTATATTCTCTATACCAGATTTGTTTGAAACAATAGAAATAGCATTTCCTTCTTGTTTTATTCGTATATTCATTGAAATTTTGTTTTCGGAATATTCAAATTTTGAACTTTGTATAAATGGATTATTAACTTTTCGGTTAATTCCTAAAACACCTCTTGCGTATTGTAATTCATTAAATTTGTTTTTAATTTCAACATATTTATCTTCTAACCTTTGTTTCTTAAAATCATTTTCTATTATGGATCTAAATTCAAATAAACTTATTTGTTTATCAGATAAAGTTATTTCATCAGACTCTAAAATACTTTCTAATTTTCTTCTTAAGTTATTATAATATTCACTATTATAAATTACATTTTTCCTTATCATGTCATTTCCCCCTTGACGAAATTATTATAAGATAATTGTAACAAAAAATCAATGCGTTCTATACTATTTAATACAATTGTATAAAGCAATAAAAACTTC
>CAYJBC010000025.1:0-8149 GCA_964368535.1 uncultured Muribaculaceae bacterium | reverse complement strand
AAAATCAATGCGTTCTATACTATTTAATACAATTGTATAAAGCAATAAAAACTTCTTCACTTAGTTCTTCTGATCTAACAGTTTCTGGCAAGTTGTATTTATTTAAAATATCTTTAATAAGTAGGAAGTCATAATTTCTTAAATTATTTCTTAAAGTTTTTCTTTTTTCTTTAAAACATTCTTTTAAAAAACCAAAATATTGTTCTTCATCTATTTCCATTTTTAATATAGGATTAAATCTAACAACAGCACTTTTAACTTTAGGCGCCGGATCAAAAGCTTCTTTAGAAACTTCAATTAACTTTTCAGAAGTAAAGTAATGTTTTAGAAAAAGAGTAAAATAACCATAATCCTTACTTCTAGGAGACGCAGTAAATCTGTCTGCTACTTCTTTTTGAATCATAATTACTAACGATTCAAATTTCAAATCCTGTTTAGTTAAAAATTCAATAATTGGTGTAGTAATATAATATGGTAAATTACCAACAATGTATAACTTATTATATTTTATATTTTTTATATTTTCTTTAATATTAGACTTTAATATGTCACCATAAATAACTTTAAATTTATCGTTTTCAAGTTTATTTAATATAGGCATTAGGTCAGTATCAATTTCATAAGCAAGTACATTACAATTTTTAGACAGCAATTTTTTTGTTAAGGCACCTCGCCCCGGACCTATTTCAATAATTAAATCTTCTTCACTAGCAAAAACTGCATCAGATATAACATCTAACACAGTTTCATCTATTAAAAAGTTTTGACCAAAATGTTTTTTTGCTTTCATTATTCTCCCCAACCAGTTCTTACAACATCGTATGTGATCGCTGATCTTCCTACTGTAGAAATTGCTTCATCTAGCGATTCCACTAAAATATCTAAATCAGTAGTAAGAACGCCACGGTCTAAAACTATGGCAAAAGTAGCTTCATCATCAATTCTTTCAGAATTAAATGTAAGAATTGTACCACACGGAAGATTACTTGACGAAGCAACTATATTTACTTCACCATACTGAGCATCTTCATAAGTAGTTCTTCCTCCAGATAAGTCTAAATTACTCATGCAAGCAAGTCTTCCAGTACAAAGAGGACAATTATATACATAACCAGTTAAATCACCTGTATATGATGACAATGGAGTATATAATTTTGATTCTTCATTATAATTTATAGTCATAGCCATAGTTGATAAATCAACTGTTTTATTTATATTAGTATTTTCAAGTGTAGAAATAGATCTAGATGCACTTGTTGATATACCAATTACTATTGTAACAATAAGCATTGTTTTAATAATTTTATCTATAATTTTCATTTACATTTTCACCTCAAATGTATGTATAAATATTATCATAATTTGTTTATCTTGTCAAAAATTCTATGTACATTTTGAGTGGTAACATTTGCTATGGTATTTAATGGTAAATCATAAAGATGTGATAAATATTCACCAATATATTTTATGTAAGCCGGTTGATTTTTTTGACCTCTAAAAGGTTCAGGAGTTAAAAAAGGACAATCAGTTTCAAGAATAATATTATCCAAACCTATTTGAGTAATATATTCTTTCATTTTACTATTTTTAAATGTTACAACACCATTAATTCCTAAACAAAAATCCATTGCAATATATTCTTTAGCAGTTTCAAATGAACCTGAAAATGAATGAATAACACCTGTTACCTTATATTTTTTTAATATATTTATAGTGTCAAGTGTAGCTTCTCTACTATGTATAACTACAGGCATATTATATTTTTCAGCTAATTTAAGTTGAAGTTCAAAAAGTTTGATTTGAATTTCTTTTTGATCTTGATGATAATGATAATCTAGTCCTATTTCACCTATAGCAAGAACTTTTTTATGATTAATATTTTTTTCAATATAATCAATATCCTCTAAATTATAATTAAGTACTTCCCCTGGATGTATACCAAGTGTACAAAACATATTATCATTTTCTAAAGCAAGCTTTAATACTTTCTCGTTATCCTTACCACTTGTCCCTGAATTAATTATATATTTTACATTTTCTTTTGCGGCTGATTCTATTATTTCATGCATATCACTATAATATTCATCAGTTACATGAGCGTGTGTATCAAAAAAATAACTATTCATTTTCTATCCTAGCAAAAAGTATAACTGGATCATTTAGTGTATTTCCACTAGGATATAATCCAAATGTTTTCGTACTTTCAAATGATTTAATATCTGTATTTAATTGATCAAATATTTTTTCGCTAACATTTGGTAAAAATGCTTGTAAAAGTGTTGTTCCTATTCTTATTGCTTCGATTAAATTATAAAGAACAGTTTTAAGTCTATCATGTTTATCTTCTTCTTTAGCAAGTACCCAAGGCATCGTATCATCTATATATTTATTACAATTTCTATAATGATCAATTATAAGTTCCAAAGCTTCACTAATTCTAAGTTCATCCATTTTTGACGTAACATTCGTAGACAATTTTTTAGCATTAGTTATAAAAACTTTATCAACATTTTCTTCAATTTCTTTATTTTCAACTATTTTATCAAAATATTTTTTACTCATAGATATAGTACGATTAACTAAATTACCTAAAACATTAGCTAAATCAGAATTAAATCTCTCGGTTACAAGTTCATCAGTCATATTCCCGTCACTAGAATATGGAATTTCATGAAGTAGATAGTATCTTATCGCATCGACACCAAATTTATCTACTAATTCTTCAGCGTACAATAAGTTACCTTTACTTTTACTCATTTTATCATTATTCATTAATAACCATGGGTGACCAAATATTTTTTTAGGAATTTCTAAACCCAAACTCCATAAAAAACAAGGCCAGTATATAGAATGAAATCTAAAAATATCTTTACCAATTAAATGCAAGTCCGCAGGCCACAATTTATCAAATACTTCATTACTTCCATCCGGATCATATCCAATAAATGTAATATAATTTGATAAAGCATCAAGCCATACATAAACTACATGTTTATCATTTGATTTAACCCTAATACCCCAGTCAAAAGTAGTTCTAGATACACATAAATCTTGAAGTCCTGGCTTTATAAAATTATTAATCATTTCATTTTTTCTTGAAATAGGCTCTAAAAAAGTAGGATTATCTTCAATATATTTTTCTAATTTTTCTTGATACTTAGATAATTTAAAAAAGTAAGCTTCTTCTTTTTTAGATTCAACATTTCTACCGCAGTCTGGACATTTTCCATCAACAAGCTGAGATTCAGTCCAAAAAGATTCACAAGGAGTACAGTACAAACCAACATATTCATCTAAATAAATATCTCCATTATCTACCATTTTATCAAATATTTTAGCAACTACTTCTTTATGATTTATATCAGTAGTTCTAACGAATTGATCATAACTAGTATTCATTAAATCAAAATTACTCTTTATTTGACTTGCTATATCATCTACAAATTCTTGAGGTATTATTCCAGCCTCATTTGCTTTTATTTCTATTTTTTGACCATGTTCATCTGTTCCGGTTTGAAAAAATACATCATAACCTTGTAATCTTTTATACCTAGCAATCACATCAGCTAAAACAATTTCATAAGTATTACCTATATGAGGTTTTCCTGATGTATATGCAATTGCTGTTGTTATATAATATTTTTCTTTCATTTTCTATTCTCCTTTATTTGTACTACCTAGACCACCTAATCTAGTAGTAGTTACTTCTTTTTCGTTATCTGCCAGTAAATACTTAGCAAATATTCCTTGGGCATATCCTTCACCCTTTTTAACTATAAAATCTTTATTACCATGATTTTCTAATTTAACATACATATGTCCTTCATTATCATCATTATTGTAGTAATCAGCATCTATTACACCTACTTGATTACACATTCGTACATTATATTTAAATCCAACACTACTTCTTACATAAATGTATAATAATTCATCTTCATTCATATATACTTTATATCCGGTAGGTATTTTTTTTATTTCCCCAGGTTTTATAATAAAATCATCAATTGCTAAAAAATCATATCCTGCACTACTTTTAGTTTTCCGCATAGGTAATTTATATGAATCATATAATTCATCATCATCAGAAATATCATTTTTAAATTGTTTAATACTAATTTTCTTAAAACCTCTCATATTTTCTCCTAAAAAAAATTCATAAATTAAAGGACGAAAATAACTCCGCGGTACCACCTTAATTCATGAACTATCATGCAACTTACATTTATAACGTAATTACCCGCTTTAACTCCAAAAACCATATTCATAGTATTCTTATATTAGTTTCCACCATACACTAATTCTCTATAATAAGTTTACTACTACTCTTTTTCTTCGCTGTTAATTAAGTATATATTATCATACTAAACAAGAAAAAACAACCTTACGGTTATTTTTCACATTTATATTCAGTATATCCATCTTCTAGATAGTCTTCTAAATCATCTATATCTTTAACTTCTAAATATTCTAAAAATTCTTCTAAAGCTTCACCCTCATAAGTTTCAGTAGATATTATTTTATTACCACTTTTCTTAATACTAGCGTCATATCCATCTTCGGCTTCATCTAATCCATCCTCTAATTCGTCTTGCATTTCCTCAACATATTCATCAATATCAGTATCAAGCATATCTAGTAATTCTTCGAAATCATCAGATTTTAAATCAATAACCATTTCTCTATGTATTTTAGTAACTTCATCATCACTATCATATTTAACTGTAGCGTTATAAGTAGTATAATCATCTTCAGCTTCACACTTCATAGTTTTTCCGCCAGTAATTACTAATAAAATAATAATTAAAACAATTGCTCCGATAATACCATAAACTACTTTAGGTTTTTTTGCATAAAAATCTTTTCCTTTTTCTAAAAGTTCTTTACCTTTATCAGTAACGTTATCTACTGCTGCGTTAAGATCAACTTTTCTTTCTTCATTCTTCGGAGCATCTCCTACTTTATGACCACAATTTGTACAAAATTTTGTACCTTTACCATTTTTTGTTCCACATTCTTCACAAAACATAAACACACAACCTTCTCTCTTATAAATATTATAACAAAAGAAAAATTATATGTCCATATTAATTAAGGCTTACTTTTTCTGCTAACATTTTCGCAATTATTTTACACATCTTTATATCTTCTTTACTTATACTAGAATCTGGTTTAATAAGAACTACAAGACCTAAACAATCCGTATTGTTAATAATCGGACAAATACAAAAATAACCAAATAAATCAACGTGTTCAAAGTTAAGTTTACTACTTTCATTAGAACTGATATATTCTCTATTATCAATATATTTTAAAAGTTCTAAACTGATTTTTTGATTTAATAAATGTTCATAAGGATTGCTCGCATATATTACTTTTTCTCTATCTGTTATTACGAATTTATCATCGTCTATAGATGAAAAAATTTCAGTTATTTTTGCGCTTAATTCAACTAAATTTTCCATCACCAAATGTTTTTGTAAAATTATCCTTTTTTCATCGATAAATATTTCTAAATTTTCACCATCTCTTATCCTTAACATTTTTCTTATTTCTTTAGGGATAACTATTCTTCCAAGTTCATCTATTCTTCTTGTAATACCAGTACTTTTCACAAAAAAATTCACTCCACTTCTTTAATAGTGTGTGAATTTAAATTTTCATTATACTAACTTATACAATTTTTTTCTATTTCAAGTAATAATTTAACTAGCAATATTATAAAATGGTCATCTTCTTTTTTTAATATTAGACTAATAATTATCTGACCACTTAAGTACTTTATATTAAAATTTGTACTTATTTGAAAAGCACTTATAAGTAATTTATCACCCTTTATTTTATCACTTATTTCTTTAGGGATTATAAATTCTATAGTTCTAAGTTCTTTTTTTACATGTTTTATTAAAAGTTTAGATGCTAATTTTTCAAACCACTCTTCATACATATAAATGATAAGATTTTCGGGTAATTTACCAAATCTATTTTCAAGTTCGTTTTTAACAGACTCAAAATTTTCTTCATTATCAACTTTATTTATTAATTGATGAATTTCTATTTTTACATCTTCATCTGATACATAATCATCTGAAATATGAGTTTCAACATCAATTAAATTTTTATTTAACTCTTCAGGTTCTTCTTCAACTATTTCCCCTTTTTGTCTTTTTAATTCATCATCCATCATTTTTAAATATAAAGTAATTCCTACCGAATCAACAAAACCTGCTTGAGAAGCTCCAAAAACATCTCCTGCTCCTCTTATAGCCAAATCTCTCATAGCTATTTTATATCCACTTCCAAGTTCGGTAAATTCTTTAATAGCTTTTAATCTTTTGGTAGCTATTTCATTTAATACTTTACCTTCTTTGTATAGTAAGTATGCATACCCAATTTTATTCGATCTACCCACTCTTCCTCTTATTTGATATAACTGAGATAAACCGAATCTATCCGCATCAAATACAATTAATGTGTTTACATTTGGTATATCTATTCCACTTTCAATAATGGTAGTACACACTAATATATCGTACTCTTTATTTATGAAATCATTCATAATATTTTCAAGTGATTCTTTATTCATTTGACCATGAGCAAAATTAACTTTTGCATCTGGAACTAATTTTCTAATTAAATTTGTTTGAGTTTCTATATCCTCTACTTTATTATATAAAATAAATACTTGGCCATCTCTAGATAGTTCTTTATAAATAGCATCTTTAATTATATAATTGTCTTCATTTATTACATATGTTTGTATTGGATATCTATTTACCGGTGGTGTGTCTATAACAGATAAATCCCTTATTCCTGACAGTGCCATTTTAAGAGTTCTTGGTATTGGCGTTGCAGATAAAGTAAGAACGTTGATATCATTTTTTAATTGTTTTATTTTTTCTTTGTGTGTGACACCAAATCTTTGTTCTTCATCAACTACTAAAAGGCCCAATTTCTTTGCATTAACATCGTTTGATAATATTCTGTGGGTTCCAAATAGTATATCAATTTTACCATTTTTAAAATCATCAAGTATTTTTTTAGCTTTAGCAGGCGTTACGTATCTATTTAAAAGACCTATTTCTATTGGCCAGTCTTTAAACCTTTTTAAAGCAACACTATACTGTTGTTGCGATAGTATTGTAGTTGGACATAAATACATTACTTGATTATTATTAAGAACAGTATTGAACATTGCTCTAAATGCAACTTCAGTTTTACCAAATCCTACATCTCCACAAAGTAATCTATCCATTGGATAATCTTTAGATAAATCTCTTATGATATCATCAACACTTCTAGCTTGGTTACTAGTCAATATATGTTCAAAAGATTGATCAAACATCTTTTCTTCTTCGTATATTTTATATTTTTCAGCTTTAATAGACAATCTTTTTTTATATAAAGCCATAAGTTCTAAAGAAATATCTTTTATTTTTGATTCAATATATTTTTTTGTTTTTTTCCAAGTATCTCCACTTAATTTGTTTAACTTAGGTTTAGCACCATCTTTATCTCCATATTTATATATAGTACTTATTTTAGAAGCAGGAACATAAACTTTATCATTTCCTGCATATAAAATTTGCAAAAAATCTTTTACTATACCATTCTTAGTTAAACTAGTTATACCGTTATAAACACCTACTCCATGAGATATATGAACAACATAATCACCTATCTCTAGCTGTTCATAACTTTTCACCTTTTTACCAAATTTATAATTGCTTTTAAATTTAGTACTTACAGTCCTAGTAGTATTTTCTATATCATATTCACCAATTACGACAAGATCATTTAGTATAAAACCTTTGTTAATTTTTTTCTTAACTACTTTTGCATCTGGGATATATTTTTTAATAGTATCAATTTGCTTATCTTTACTAAAGGAAAATACAACTTCATAACCCTTTTTTATCCACATATTATAATCAAGTATTAATTTTTAAAAATTTTCTTCATAATTAGTTAACTATTTCGAAGAAAAAACTAGATCATCTAGGTAATTATCTAATGTATTTATATACATCAAAAACTCAGGGTTTAAATCTTATAAATCAAACATTAATTTACTATCAATATTTTTAGATTTTTGGTAGTTAAATATATCTAGCGATAATTTTTTAAAAGAAGCCTTTATTTGAATGTA
>CAYJBC010000024.1:0-15556 GCA_964368535.1 uncultured Muribaculaceae bacterium | reverse complement strand
TAGCAAATATACTAATTCCTAGTAAAATTTCAAGAGGCATTTTATCTATAAATATATTTTTAACTTCATTACTATTTCTACTTTTTCCAATTCCAATAAACATTGAAATAATAAGAAATAATCCTACTAATCCTGTTACTATAATATTTATAAATGCTATATCAAAATAATTTTCAACCATATCATACCAAATATCATTCCAGTAATAATCAGAAGTGTAATTAATTTCATCTAAAGAAAAATATATATCCACGTCTTCTAAATCTCTATCGTAAAATTTGATATTTTCTCCAATCGTTGATTCAACATTTCCATTAATGTTTTTATAATAATACTTGCCAAGAAAGTCTTCTTTTTCTATATCTTCTAACTCTATACTTTCTCTGTTAATATATATAGTTTTATACTCATGATCAATATAAATTAAATCAAAATCATGATGATTTGAAGAATAGTGATTTACAACTCCATATTCATCATCATTTATAGAAATAAAATACATAGGTTCATAATAATGTATACCATCTTCAAAAGCGTAAATTATTGCATTTAATAAATCACTACCAACTTTGCCATAGAAAAAATTAGATTCATAATAACTATCCGATTCATAATCTTTTGAACTATTAACACTTACTTCTTTTATAATAGCTACATTAAGTATAGCAAATACCATTAAAAGTGGTAAAGTTACATAAGCTATCCATTTTAGTACAATCCATTTAGTATTTTTAATTTTCATAACTATTCTCCTTTATATCTTCTATTTTGTAACCAACGCCCCAAATAATTTTTAAATATATTGGGTTCTTAGGATTAATTTCTATTTTTTCTCTAATATGCCTAATATGAACTGCTACAATATTTGCGATATCAAAACTTTCACTAGAGCATACTTCTTTATATATATCTTCCATTGAATATACTTTTCCTTTATTCTTAATTAAAAATAAAAGAATATTATATTCAGTCGGTGTAAGCTTTATACTCTTTCCAAGTATATTAACCTTTTTAGTGTTATCATCTACAAATAAATCCCCAGTACGAAAAGTATTAGTAGTATTTATATTTTTATAAAAATTATTATATCTACGAAGTTGTGAATTTACTCTAGCTATAAGTTCCATTGGATTAAATGGTTTAGTAATGTAATCATCTGCACCTACATTAAGACCTTCAATTTTATCATAATCTTCGCTTTTAGCAGATAATAAAATAACTGGTATATTTAAACTCTCTCTTATTTTATATAATGCACTTATACCATCTAAATTTGGCATCATTATATCAAGTATAATTAAATCAACTTTTTCTTTCTCAACTTGTTTAAGAGCCTCTATCCCATCATATGCAGTTATAATGTCATATTTTTCTTTTTTTAAATATATTTCAATAGCTTTAACTATTTCTCTATCATCATCAACTATTAATATTTTACTCATTCATTTCCTCCATGCAGTATTATTATAACAAAAAAATCTTAATAAATTGTCTATTATTTATTAAGATTTTCTTAATTTATCCGCTATATTAAGTATAATATAATTAAATTTCTACAAGCTCATATTCTCTATTACCTAAACCAATACTTTCAGCATGCTCTAGTGTAATATTAGCTGTTTCAAATTTATGACCATCACTTATCTTTTTAAACTGATCATAAGTAGCTTGATCTATAGCTACTGGATCAGTAGACACAAATACTCCAATATTAGGTGCAATAGGTTCCATTTTAGAACCATTACAATCACATTCAGCAGTTATATCAAATGCATACTGAATATAAATATTAGTATTACCCTTCGCAGCTGCATAAGCATATTCTGCTAGTTTTTCATGAAAATTAGATACTTGCCAGCTATTAGTAATTGCATTTACTGGACATATAGTAGTGCACGATGCACATCCAACACAAATATCAGAATCTATAACAGCAGCACCTTCCATTTCAATCGCGTCAACTGGACATTTCATCACACAAGCACCACAAGATATACAAGTATTTTCATCTATTACTGGAACACTTTCAGAATGCTGATGAAGTTTTCCACCGCGTGAAGCAAATCCCATAGCAAGTTGTTTTATTGCCCCGCCGAAACCTGCCATACCATGACCTTTAAAATGTGACACAATCATATAGTTATTATAATCTTTAAATTTCGCACCTATTTTACAAGATTTAAAATTCTTTAAATTAACTTCTATTTCATTATACATATTTTCATCATCGCCATCTGCTATAACTATATCTAAATCTGTAAATCCATGTTCGTGAGCAGTTTTAATATGATCATCTGTATAAGTTCTTGAACCTTTATAAAGTACATTAGTTTCAATATAACAAGTATCTAAATTTTCTTCTTTTAAATACCTTTTAATACCTTCCATATATTCTGGTTTAATATAAGTAACATTACCCTTTTCACCAAAATGCACTTTAAGAGGTACTACACTTTTTAAACTAACATTTTCATCTTTTACTACGGTATTAATCATGTCATAAATTACATTATTAATACCCTCATTAATTTCATTTAATTTTTTAAAATATACTTTTTTCATAATTTTTCTCCTTATTAAAAATATTATAGCATAAAAATATTAAAAACTGATTAATGCAACCAATATTTTACAAAAAGAACCTAAAACTTGCTAGTGCAACCGAATATGTTTATAATATAATTACTGTGGAGGAAAGAAAAAATATGAAATTTTATGAAAAATTACCTAAAAAAAGAAAAGAAAATAATTTATCACAAGAACAACTTGCAGATAGATTAGGAGTATCAAGACAAGCTGTATCAAAATGGGAATCTGGTTTAAGTTATCCTGATATGGAAAAAATACTAGAAATATGTAAAATATTAAATTGCACATTGGATGAACTTATGGATGATGGAGTTATAAATAAAGATATAAAAAGCAATAATACTGATTTAAATTATTTAGATACTATTCTTAAATACATTACTAAAATATACAATATGTTTTTAGCAATGACTTTTAAAGAAAAAGTAAAATGCATATTTGAAATAGTTGTAATTGGTTTTGTATTAAGTATCATATCAGTTATTATAATGTATTTTACTAATAATTTATTAAGTAGTCTAGCGTCTCATATTGACATTGCATTTAGTTATATACTTATTGATACTATTTTAACAATACTAGAAATATTTTTAGTTATAATAAGTATTATAATCACATATCATATATTTAAAGTAAGATATTTAAATTATTATGTAACAATTGAAGATTCTAATATAAATAAAAAAATAATAGAAAAAGAAGTTAAAGAATATAAACCTGAAATAAAAAAAGAAAAAGTTATTATACGTGATCCAAAAGATTCATCAAATAATTTTGTGGATTTTTTAGGAAAGATATTTCACATAATATTATCAATAATAATATTTTTCTTATTCATTCCCGCTATATTTACATTTATAGGTCTTATAGGAAGTAGTATAATAGCATTTATACATATTCAGTATCATATATTATTTTTATGGACTGCAATAGCTTTAATTGGTGGATCAATTATAGTATACGTAGTGTTAAATGGATTTTTCTCGTTAATATTTAAAAAGATATTTAATCTTAAAATAAATTTTATTTTATTTATATCTAGTTTAATTATAATAGCAATCAGTGGTGGATTTATTACATCAGAATTTCTAAATATAGAGTACATTCAAAATGAAAATAAAAATGATAAAATAAATATTTTATCAAAAGAATATAATTACGAAGAAGTTGAAAGTTTCTTAAATGATTATATTAATTATAATATCACTTATTATAATACATTAACAACTTTAGATAATACATATGATTCAGATAAAATATTAATCGAAGTTGAAACTACTAACGACATTGAAATGCCAGAAAATTATTTTGATGTACATGAATTAATATATTATGATAATTATGACTTTAATGAATGGTATGATTTATTTTTAAAAAATATTAAAGATGATAAAATTATTGTAAATTATGATGAATATAATTTAATAAAAATAAATATCAAAATATCTGAAGAAAATTATAACAAAATAAAACAAGATTTTAATTAATCTTGTTTTTAATTGTATTCATTTGACTAGTTGGAACAAATCCAGGTTCACTATATACAACATCTTCAATTCTGTTGATCATTGTCGCACATGTTAACTCTACTGTATTTGGTCTATCTATTACTAATGTAGTTGTAGGTTCTCCTTCAACTGTCCATCTATTAGTATCAAATTCTTCACTATTATATACTTTACCAACACATTCAGTTTCAAAAGTAATACCTTCATAAGTCTCAGTAGTAACCACTGCACTCATCCCAGTACAGTCACCAGTTTTAATAGTCATTTCTAAAGTAGAAGAATTTATATCCTCATTATTAAATGTTGGAATACATTTTTGTGTTTGACTTTTCACAGTTAAACCAAGTTTATCACATAGCCATCCATTTACATTCCACATATAACTAGGTAAAAACTCTCCTTTATTAATAAGTTCTAATCTAGCTTCTTCATTAATATTATCTGCACTAGCTATTTCTTTTTCAAACTCTTCTTTACTCAAACCAGCACCATGTGCCTTAGCTAAAGCTATACCATAGTCCTCAACATTATAAGAACTACTTCCTTTAATTTTAACTATCTTATGAGTAGCACCTGTAAGTGTTGTTACTAAATTACCCCAAAATACATCTTGATATCCAGTTCCAGTAATCGTACACTCGTTTTTTTTAGCTAATCTATCTATTTCACCAGCAAGTTCTGGGTTAGAGTTAAATGGAAAAAATGCTTCTTCACAAATAGTAAGTGCATTTACACCATTTTGTGCACATAACAGTAATGCATCTTTACAATCATTAAGTAAACTCATTGTTGTAATTAAAACTATATCTGGGTTAGTTTCTTTAATAATTTTTTCTGCATCATTAATATGATTTACTGTTACCCCATTTACCATAGTTCCAACTATCTTTTCATTTATATCTAGTGCACCAACTATTGTATGCCCTTTTTCCAAAGCATATCTCATAGTGTATTCACTCATTTTTCCACAACCATATTGTATTATTTTCATATTAAATTCTCCTTACTTTATAAATATAACAATATAAAAAACACATGTCAAAACTTAACAGTATATTTTACATATAATTAACAACATTCATTAATTATTATCATCTAAAAAGTTGCATTTCATACATAACTCTTCACATAAATAATTATTTTCAAAACCTTTTTTCATATTTAAAAACTTCTCAGTTTGAATAATTTCGTTAATGCTATTTTTATAAATGTTTCCTAAGGCTAAAACACCCTTACTATCTAAACAACAGGGAATAATTGTCCCATCAACTAAAATACCTATATGTGATCTTGTTCCAAAACATGTACCTTTTTCTCTTATTATTTCATTATTTAAATCAGGCCATATAAATTCTTCATCAAAATCTAAATATATATTATTATTTAACCTTTTATTTAATGTACCATACTGGTTTTTTATTTGATCTAGTATATAATGTTTTTTATCATTTTCAGTCCATATTCTATATGAAATAATAACAGTTTTACTTAACTCATCCACAGCTTCAAAAATATCTTTCAATATACCATCATCAACAATACTATGAAGAGATATATTTATTTGTCTCACATTCTTAAGTATTTCTATATTATTTTTTAGCAGTGTTCCATTTGTAGTAATATTTACTTTTTTATTATATTTATTACATAACAAAAGTATACTATTTAAATCACTATGCATTAAAGGTTCACCCTTTACATGTAGATACAAATAATCAGTAGAATCTCCAATTTGCTTTAATACAGTTTCAAATTCTAAAAGAGTCATTTCTCTTTTTGGAAGACCATCTTGTAAACAAAAACTACAACTTAAATTGCATATATTAGTTATCTCAATATATATTTTTTTAAACTTCTTCATAAATTTATTTTACCATAAAAAAAGAAAGCTTTAAATACTAGCTTTCCAAAGTCCATGTAAATTACAATAAGCATATACATTTAATACTTTACTATTAATATAACTATCTACTTTAGGTTCTTCAGTTGATTTTAAATTTCTGATACAAATTCCATTTTCTGTTTCAATAACAATAAATTCAATAAAGTGAGCATCTTCCATTGGATGATTAACTTCGCCAACATTAATAATAATTTTATTATCATTTACTTCAACAATTGGAACATGTTTTTCAGTTGCTGCATCAACTGTATTAGCGATAAGCTCTTCCATTTGATCTCCACAACACATTACAGGAACACCCATATCTTTTACTTTAGTAATTATATTGCCACAATGTTTACATTTGAAAAATTTCATATTACCTCCTATTTTTCTTCAGTATTATTTTTTGCTAATTTATAATAATCTTTTAATTCCCCAAAAGAATAAGTTTTTTTCTTTTGATATTTATTTTCACCCTTAGGTGTATCAAATTTAGCTATTATATTAACTTTTGTTTTAACTATAGGATTTAATTTTGCCATTTTAAATAACCTATTTTCTAAAAACTCAAAAGTTTTCGGTTTCATATTAGTAACACTAATAATTTCTAAAGTTGTTTTATCATCTATAGCGTTATATCTATTTAAATAATTATTATATTTTTTTTCATTTTCTAAAACATATTTCATATTTAAATCTATATTATTAGTATTATCTCTAAACATCTCTACCAAAAGTTCATTTAAAATTAATTTTGATAAATCAGTTTTTGATACTGCAAAATGATTAATATCTATTTCCTTCTTTACATTTTTATGAAATTTAAATTCCTCATTCAATTTTCTTAATTTAATATATTTAGCACTATTTTCCTTAACTAAACTAGCTAATTTTTTTAATCTTACTAATACAACTAGAATAACAATTATTAATACTATTAGCAGAGCTATATACCAGTTCATAAACTCACCACTTTCTTATAAATATATACTTATTTTAACATATAAATTAAATTAAAAAAAGAAAGATTTTACTCTTTCCATTTAAAGTTAATTACTTCATCAATATCTTGACCATTTGCTTTGATATATTTATCATGTTTTGCAAGTAGTTCTTCACAATAATCTGTAAGTTTTTTATTTCTCTTTTTAGTAATAGATAATACATCTAATACTAAATTATATCTGTCTATTTTATTTTTTACTCTCATATCAAATGGTGTAGTAATAGTACCTTCTTCAATATATCCTTTAACTAATATGTTTTGATTTTTTCTAGTTCTAGTTAAATCATATATTAAATTAGGATATCCATGAAATGCGAATACAATTGGTTTGTTTTTAGTAAATAAATCATTGTATTCTGTGTCTGTTAAACCTCTTGGGTGTCGCTCATTTGAAGCTAATTTAAATAACTCTATTACATTTATTACACGTACATTTAAATCAGGCATAAACTCTTTTAAAATACTTGTAGCAGCTAAAACTTCTAAGTTAGGAGTATCCCCAGCTGAAGCTAAAACTACATCTACTTCTTTTTCATCAGTACTAGCCCAATCAAATACACTAACACCAGCTTTGAAATGCTTAATAGCCTCTCTCATTGTAAGCCACTGCATTTTAGGATGTTTACTTGCAACTATTGCATTTATTTTTTGTTTTAATCCTAAAGTATGATTCACAGTACATAACAAAGTATTAGCATCTACTGGTAAAAATACATTAACTACTTCACCCTTTTTAGTAGCAAGATGATTTAAAAAACCAGGCTCTTGATGTGAATAACCATTATGATCTTGTTGCCATACATGAGATGATAAAATATAATTTAATGAAGATATTTTTTCTCTCCATTTAAGTTCATTAGTAACTTTAAGCCATTTAGCGTGTTGACTAGTCATAGAATCAACTACTCTTATAAAAGATTCATAAGAATGCATTAGACCATGTCTACCAGTTAATAAATATCCTTCTAAAGCACCTTCACAAGAATGTTCAGATAACAGTCCATCTAATACCCTACCTTTTTTATCAAGTAATTCTTCATTTTTATTTTGCTTTAAATTCCATGTTTTATTTTCATATTCAAACACATGATTAAATCTATTACTCATTGCTTCATCAGGTCCAAATATTCTGAAATTTTTATTAGCTTTATTTAATTTAAATACATCTCTTAAAAAAGATCCTAAATGCATCATATCAGATTCCACAACTGAACCATGTTTTCTAAAATCAAGTGCATAATTTCTTATGTTAGGTAAATTAAGAGGTTTTAAAATTTTTCCTCCATTAGTAACTGGGTTGCTACTCATTCTTCTTTTTCCATAAGGACTAAGTAATTTCAAATCACTTCTAAGTCTACCTTTATCATCAAATATTTTATCTGGCTTATATGATTTTAGCCATTTTTCTAATTTTAATAAATCTTCATCATTTCTTACTTGAAAAGGAACTTGATGAGCTAAATATGAACCTACTACTTCCCTAGGACCTGTTATTCCTTTAGGAGTTTCAAGAATTATCATAGGCCATAATATTTTTTTTATATTTTTGGCATTTTGTTTAATATATTTTATATCTTCATACACTAGATCCATAGCTTTTGCTAAATCTTGATGTAAATACATTGGATTCTTACCACTAACTAAATACGGTTTATAGCCCATACCTATAAAATAATTATATAATTCTTCTCTACTTATTCTTGAGAAAATACTTGGATTATTAATTTTAAAACCATTTAAATGTAAAATAGGAAGTATAGTTCCATCTTTTTCAGGATTTAAGAATCTGCCAAGTTGCCAAGAAGCTGCAAGTGGTCCAGTTTCAGCTTCACCATCTCCAATAACTGCCGCAGCAATCAATGTAGGATTATCAAGTACTGCACCATAAGCATGAGATAATACATAACCTAATTCTCCACCCTCATGAATTGAACCAGGAAGTTTAGCATCTGCATGAGATGAAAATCCTCCAGGAAAAGAAAATTTCTTAAATAATTTTTTCATTCCTTCTTCATTTTGCGGTATATCTGAATATATTTCACTAAAAGAACCTTCTAAATAAGAACATGCAAGTGGTGCATTACCACCATGTCCTGGTCCAGATAAGTAAATCATATTAAGACTATTTTTATTTATAAGCCTATTTAAATGAGTATATATTAAAGTTTGTCCTGGAACTGTTCCCCAGTGTCCTATAACGTTAGTTTTAACATCACTTAATTCTAGTTTTCTTTTTAAAAGTGGATTATCTTTTAAATATAATTGTCCAACAGCTAAATAATTTAGTGCATTCCAGTATTCATTTATTTTTTCTATATCATTTTTTCTCATTTAATCACATACCTATCTATTCTATAAACATTATACACTAAAAATAAAAAAACATAAAGTTCTTTCTTTATGTTTTATATAAAATATTTATGTCTATCTTCTAACTTAACATGTTTTCTAATTAATTCTATTTCTCTTTTAAATATAGCATCCTCAGGTCTACCCATAAAATATCTTTCTTCAAATAAATTTTCTTTTATATTATAATATATTTTAGGTATTCTATAAACAGAATAATTCATAAGTAAATAATTAAAAAAATACTCATATATGTTATTTTTGCTCGTAGTGATAGTTTTATTATATGAGGTTTCTATTTTATCAAAACCTATTATTTGAACAATATAGTCATTTACTAAAATATATAAAGCTTCGTATAATTTACTATTCATATTATCTTCAAGCATCATATAATTATAATTTGGTTCCTTAATACTAGATATATCTATTTTTTTTAATTTTAATAACGTATCAAATAATATTCTTACATCAACAAGTAATTTATCTAAAGAAATAAAATGATTTGCTATCTCATTATTTACAGATATCACTGAATTTATATAATTAAAAATATCTTCTGAATAATAACCTTTACAATTATCCCAGTATGGTATCTCATCATCTATCATCCATTCAGGAGGCATTCGATTTATATAATTTCTAAAATGAAGTAAATCTATATTATCCACACTAGTATATTTTGGAGTTTTATGCACTAATATTCTACTTGGTATTTCAGTAGAGAGAGTTTTAACATTGTCAAGTTCAAAAAATCGTCTAATAGAATGCTCTACAACTGCATACAAATTACTATTAATATGATTATTTCCCGAATAAATAATTTCTCCTTTATTAGATATAAAACTAGGTTTATAGTGTAAAGTTGGAATATTAGTCAGAAATTTATGTTGATAAATAACTAATTTTAATATATTATCTTCAATTATTTGATTATAAGGTAAAGTCATAATACCCCTTTCTTTGCTGTATTATTTTATAATTATATTAATATATAGTCAAGAAAAAATAATATATTACTATATTATTTATCTCTTAACACTGCATTACATTTATCAGTTACATTATCAATTATTTTATTAAATACATTCATAACTTCTTCATCACTAAGTGTTTTAGTTGAATCACTAAACGTTAATGAAAACGCTATAGATTTTTCATCACTAGAAACATTCTCACCTACATATACATCAAATATTTCTATATTCGTTAATAATTTACCACCAGACTTTTTAATCACATCCATAAGTGCTCCAGCAGTTACATCTTTTTTTACTATAAATGCCATATCTTTTGATATACTTGGAAATTTACTTATATCTTTAAAACTCATTTTTGATGATTTTATAGTTTGTAATTTATCCAAATTAATTTCAAAAACAAATATATCATCTTTGCTTTCTTTTGGATGCAATTTACCAATAACACCTATATTTTGTCCTTGAAGTACAATACTAGCACTTTGTCCAGGATGAAATTCTTTTGAAATATTTTCATCTACTACAAAAGAATATCTATTTTCATATCCTAAATAATTTAAAATATTTTCAACTATTCCTTTAATGTAATAAAAGTCAACTTTAGTTTTTTCAATTCCTAAGTGATAATTTCCACTCATAAGTACTGCTAATTTTAAATCTTCTTTATAATCTTCTTCTTTATAAAATCCTTTGCTTATTTCAAATATAGAAACATCTTTTAAATTTCTTGCTTTATTATATAAAAATACTTCTTTTAATGAATATATCAAACTATATCTCAAAGTTTTCTTTTCTTCACTCATTGGGTCAGCTAAATTAATATGAGTAAAATTATCAGTTGTAAATTTATGAACCTCTTCTTCAGGAATTAAACTATGAGAAAGAGTTTCATTTAAACCTAATGAAACAAGTTTATGTTTCAATTCTCTTTTAAATTTATTATAAGAACCAACTGATGCGCTTAATTTAGGTAATTTACCGGCTATTTTATCAATTCCATAAATACGACCTATTTCTTCGATTATATCTTCTTCTATTTTTAAATCTAATCTTCTAGAAGGAATAGTTACAGTAACTACGTCAACATTCATTTCAATATCAAAAGCAAGAGATTTTAATATATCATTTATTTCTTCTTTTTCTATATTTAAGCCTAATACTTTATTTACCTTTGCATAATCAACATCTATTTTTATTATATTTTCAGTTAACTCATTATGACTGCAAATTCCTTTTAACACTTTTGCATTAGCAAATTTTTCTAAAAGATGTAAACTTCTTTCCATCGCCATATAAGTTCTTTTATAATCAATTCCTTTTTCAAATCTATTTGATGCTTCACTTCTAAGTATTTTTTTACTAGTTTTTCTAACTTTTACACTATCAAATAAAGCAGCCTCTATAACAATGTTTTTTGTAGATTCTTCAACTTCAGTAGAAAGACCACCCATTACTCCAGCTAGACCAATTGCTTCTTTATTATTTGCTATCACTATGTCTTCATTAGATAAATTTCTTTCTATATTATCTAAAGTAACAAGTTTTTCATTATTTAATGCATTTCTTACAACTAGTGTATTTCCTAAATTATCTGCATCATAAAAGTGTAACGGTTGACCAGTTTCAAGCATAACATAATTAGATATATCTACTACATTATTAATTGGTCTAATACCACAAGCAATAAGTCTGTTTTTTATAAATAATGGAGACTCTTTTATTTCAACATCTATTACTTTTCTTGCTAAAAACAATGAACAATCTTTTGTTTGAATATCTAAATCAAAAATTTTAGTAAAATCTTCATCTATTTCAGAATATGTTAAATCCATTTCTTTAACATCTTTTTTATAAATCGCACCTAATTCATAAGCCATACCTAATATGCTTAGCAAATCACCACGATTTGATGTTAATTCAAAATCTATTATTTCATCATCAAGTTCTAAATATTTAACAGGATCTTCACCAATAACTGCATCACAGCCAAGTTCATAAATACCTTTATAATCTTCTTCTTTTAAAAACTTATATTCAATACCTAGTTCTGCTAAAGAACAAAGCATTCCACAAGATTTTTGTCCACGTATCATAGATTCTTTAATATCTATTTCGGGTAGTTTAGCACCTACTTTAGCCACTATAACTTTTATACCTTTTCTGCAGTTAGGAGCTCCACAAACAATATTCAATACTTCATTACCTACATTAACTTCAGTAACATTTAAATGATCAGAATCAGGATGTTTTTCACATTTTACAACTTCACCAATAACTAAATTTGTAGCATTAACAAGTTTGCTAGCTTCATCATATTCATTACCTACATTAGTCATATCATCAGCAATTTGCTTAATATCTATTTCAGGTAATTCTATATAATCACTTACAAATTTTCTACTTAATTTCATATTTATACATCCTTTCTATTAAATTGATTTAAAAATCTTAAATCATTCCCATATATAGTTCTTATATCATTGATATTGTATTTAAACATTGCAAATCTATCCATACCAGTACCAAATGCAAATCCCTGATATTTTTTAGAATCATAGCCACACATTTCAAGAACATTAGGATGAACCATACCTGCTCCTAAAACTTCAATCCATCCAGTTTGTTTACATAAGCGACATCCATTACCACCACATTTAAAACATGTTACATCTACTTCAACAGAAGGTTCAGTAAATGGAAAGAAACTTGGTCTAAATCTAACTTTTGTTTTTTCTCCTAAAAACTCTTTTACAAATAATTCTAAAGTTCCCTTTAAATCAGCCATAGAAACATTTTCATCTATAACTAATCCTTCTACTTGCATAAATTGATGAGAATGAGTTGCATCTTCTTCTCTTCTATATACTTTACCAGGACATATTATTTTAAGTGGACCTTTATCAGTATTAGCCTCCATTGCTCTAACCTGTGCAGTTGATGTTTGTGTTCTTAATAAAAAATTTTCAAATTCATTTTCTAAATAAAATGTATCTTGGGCATCTCTTGCTGGATGTCCTTTAGCTATATTCAACTTTTGAAAACAATTTTCATCAGATTCAAGTTCAGGACCTTCATATACAGTATAACCTAGTGATACAAATAAATCCTCAAATTTTTCTTCTATCCTACTCATTGGATGCAAAGAACCAGTTCTTACACTTTTAGATGGGAGAGTTATATCCAAGCAATCTTTTTCTAATTTTTTATTCATCTCTTCTGTTTCAAATTTTTCTTTAAGACTATCAAACAATTCATTCATATTAGTTTTAAGCTCATGTAAAAGCATACCAACTTCTTTTTTTTCTTCAGCTGACAAATCTCTCATATTACTAGTAAATTCACTAACAGGACCTTTTTTCCCAGTATACTCGTTTTTTAAATCGTTTAATGATTTAATATCAGTTACATTTTTCATTTTTTCTTTTACTTCTTCAAGTACTAAATTCATTTTTTCTTTCATAAAATTCCTTTCTTTAACAAAAAAACCACGTCCTTATATAAGGACGTGATTACGTGGTACCACCTTAATTCGTGAATAATTCACCTTAAAACTATATAGCGTTACCTATTAATAGCTCATAGGGTGAATTCATAAAATATTAATTATCTATTCACACCAACCATAGACTCTCTTAAAATCATTCTTTTACTACTATTTCCTAATCTTCGCTTTTTTATGTATATATTATATCATATTTATTTTTTATTTCAACTTAATAGTTCTTTTTCTTTGATTGTGTGAAGCATTTTCATAATGATTGTTAGAATTATGTAGCATTTTAGAAATTGATAAAGGCGAATATAAATATTTCAAACTATTTTCTTTATTTTGATATAATCTCACATTACTAAATAAATCTATTAAAGTAATGTCAGTTAAAGGTCTATTAGAAATTTCAGATATATAACGAACTTTGTTTATAATATCAGTTGTTATCTCATTAGTATCATCATTTATAATATTGTGACCATAAACTAAGTTTGAAAAACAATTTATTAAACCAATTAAATTTTTATCTAATTTAGAAATATCTTTTTGTAAATGAACACTAGCAAATTCTAAAAATAAACCATACATAGCAATATCACCAATTTCATCTACATATCTTGTATGATCATATTTATTCATATAACGTTTTGTTTTAGCAAAATATTTATATTCATCTAAAAAAGTATTTTTGTATGATTTTCTGCAATCAAATGTTGGATCAAAAAAATATATTCCTTCCACATCATATTTGAAATCTTTTAAATACACAACAGATCTAATATGTTGTTTCTTTCCACTATCTTTTCTTGTTAATGTAGATTCAAAAAATTTAATACCAAGTTTTTCTAAGAGTATATTAAATATATTTATATATCCTTCACAAACAATATTTTTTCCAAAAAGAACTTTAGACAAGTCTCTAGAAACATTTTTTCTTTCTTTTGAAGACTCTACACAATATTCTTTATCTCTTACAACATCATATAAATACATAACTGCCTCAAGAGGACTAAAATTGTATTCTTTTATCTTATTAACTTTATCATTAATATACTCAGTAGTTTTTTTATAAGTTTTAAAATCTATTAACTCAGTATTCCTTGGACATCTAAAATAAATTTCTGCTTTATTATGAATTAATTTTTCCAAAGTACCACATAAATTTTGATCATATTCATTTACTTCAACAACTATTTTTTTAGTTATCAATTCCTTGTTTTGACTTATATAAAATGGAATTAAATTCTTATTTCCTTTAATAACAACATATTCTATATCAGTCCACAAATCACTTACTGGTTTACTAATATTAATAGTCTTTATAAACTCTCTTAATTCAATATTTTGCTCATAATTTAATTTTTCATTAAAAGCTTTTTCAATTAATTTATTATCAAAATAACGTTTTATATTATCCTTAAAATTGATTTTAAGTACAATATCTAATGAATTTCTCATATAATTATATTCAAAATTTAAGTTACTGGACTCTACCTCATCTATATTTATATCTAATACCACAAATAATTCCCCTTTTCAAACGGTGGAAATATTATATCACTTTTTATAATATTTTCCACTATTTTATTAAAAAACTTGCAATTTACTTACTTTTTTGATAAAATTTTAATTGTTATGGCGGTCTTGGTGAAGTGGTTAACACGCCAGATTGTGGCTCTGGTACTCGCGGGTTCGATTCCCGTAGATCGCCCCATTAGAAGATAAGTTGCTAACCTAATTGGTTGGCAA
>CAYJBC010000023.1:0-15796 GCA_964368535.1 uncultured Muribaculaceae bacterium | reverse complement strand
CTGTCTAAATTAACCATAGTTAATCTAAAAGTCCATTCTTCTGTTTTAGAGGTTTCACTTGCTATACTTATTTCTCTATTAAGCTGAACTGGTATAAAACCAGTGACAGTAGTTACATCAAATCCACTTACACTTCCAACAGTTACATGAGTAAGTCCATCTAAATTAGTAATTTCAGTACCACTTGGATCTAATATAGTTAAAATAAGTTCGGGTGTCTTTTCAGCAGTTGTATATACATAATCATTATATGTAATACTTAAATATACATAGTAATATGCAGATATATTTCTGCTATTATTGACTGCATATAATGTTACTGATGGATTAGTTGATGTATGTACATTACCCATATTATGATTTAAATTATCTTCGTTCGGAGTTAGTAATAATGGAGCACCTGGAGCAAAGTTAATTGTATTAGTTTGATTTCCAGTTGAACCTATATCTGTAATATTTTCTCCAGTAGGAAGAACTGTCATGAATGAAAAAGAAAGTCCAAGACTTGCAAAAACAACTATAAGTGTTCCCACTATAGTTAATAATAATTTTCTTCTATCTTGCACAAACCTTTTAATTTTATTCATCCTTAAACCTTCCCTTTATTCTAAACCTCTCACTATATATGGATCATCATATTCCCCAGTACCCGTAATAAGAGTATTAGCTTTTAAATTAACTACAGGTCTTACATAATGCTCAGAACTAACACCAGATGACTGAGTCAGCGCAACATTATTACTATATACATAGACATTAGCATATGAATTATAATATCTAAATGGTGACATTGTATATGAATAATACGTATTCATTATATAATTATATAAATAAACTTCATCAGCAGTTATTAAACCTATTGGATAAATAAGTTCTCCATTTCCATGTACTTCATCATCTACAGTTAATGCATCTTGTTGATTTGGACACATTAAACTTGGAATATTGTTATTAAATCTATATTGCGAACCGTAATAAGTATCCCATGACAATGATTGTAAAGGAACTCCATAACTAGAATACATTGATCTATCATTACAAAACAAAGTGTCAGATAAATATTTTTCATAATATATTAAATTATTTTCATACCATGTATCTAAAAATGTTTTTACATTACTATTAAAACGATTTCCGTTATATAAATTATAGTCAAACATGTAACCCAACAACTCATATCTGCCTGAAACATGTTCATTATAAAAATTTTTTCCAATGGAAGATTTGGTATAATCTGTTGAAAATAATATTTCTGTTACTTCAGGAATATCAGATCCAGAGTATAATAATCTAATGCTTCCATCGCCATTTATTCTAATTATTCTCCAGTAAAATCCTCCATATAAAACCCAATTATCATCAATTATTCCACGATAATAATAACTCATACCATAGTCATCTTCTAAGGCATATAAACCTTCGTATTCTGTAGAAATTGTATTATTAGTATATTCTGGAGTACCTTTAGCAACTACTGCATCTATTCCACCGTCTTTATTTAAAATAGTTTCAGCTAGTAACTTATATTCCTTATTGTTATCTGTTTCCATAACTATATTACCTTCAATAGTTTTTAATTGGTTAGCATCTTGATTAATATCAAGATTAATCATAGTTATTTTAAAAGTCCAAGAATCAGTCACTCCATCACTTGACTTTGATTCCATTCTTTTATCTGTTTGTATATAATAAATTCCCATAGCAGTAGTAATATCAAAACCATCAATACCATTTATAGTTACAAAGTTTAAATTTGTTATATCTTTTACTTCATTTCCATTACCATCAAAAACTTCTAAAATAAGTTCTGGAGTACTTCCGTCAGAATAAATATATGTGTTTTTGGTTATATCTATATATACATCGTAGTAAGCATACACACCAACAGATGGATTAGAAGAAATTAAAGTTGCGGTAGAAGTTGATTCAGTTACAATATTTCCTTGACCATCATATAAATTATGAGATCCAGGGGTTAAACTAAGTGGATCTCCCGCATCAAATATAAATTGGTCTAATGATTCTCCCGTTACATTGAAAGGTGTTAAGCCATTACCCGTTCCATGAGGAGTCAAAAACGCATATGAAAAACCTATAATAATCAATATAATTATTAAAGCTATTATTAATATTAATATTTTTTTATTTTTGTTTTCAGATAATAATTTTTTCATATAACCTTTCTTTTAATCAAATTCAACATCATATGGATCATCCCAAGAACCTGATCCTGTAACTAACGTTGAAGACTTTAAATTTATTACAGGCTTTATATTATCATTTACTACTTGAGGACCATCATAATACATATTTATAGTCAACGTAGGTGGTGACCAAGCTTTTTTACTATAATATAAAGTATTGGGTGACATAGTTATTTCAACATTAGACATATATTGCTGAGCCAAATACATTTCATCCTGAGTGGGTAAACCAATAGGATAAGTAAGAGCTCCATTACCGACATTAGTGTCAGCGACTGTAAAATTATCATTTTTTACATCACAAGTTAGTGATGGCTGATTAATACTTACCCGATAACTACTTCCAAAATAATGAGTGCTACCCCAGGTAGTTCCCACTAAATTAACTTCTGTACCATTTAAGAACAACGTACGATCGTTACAAAATAATGCATCTGATAAAAATGTTGAATACTCCAGCATATTATTTTCATACCACAAATCAACAAATTCTTTAATAGTGCTATCTTCTCTATATCCATGTTGATCGTAAACATTAAACATATACCCTACAGATTCTGAATAATTTTCAGCTTTTAAATTATAAGCAGAAGAACCAATTCCACTAGTTTTATATATTACATTTTCTGTTTCTATAGGAGCGTCTGTTCCCTGATAAATTAACCTTATACTATTATCTCCATTTATTCTTATGATTCTCCAATAATGTCCAGCAAATAAAACCCAATTGTTATCAACAGTACCTCTATAGTAATAACTTGTTCCATAAGTATCATTCATAGCAAACAATCCCTCATTTGTTGTTGGAAGAACTGAATAAACAGGATTTCCTTTAGCCTCAATTATTTCTTTACCACCATTACTTAACAATACAGATTCAACTAAATATTTGTCTATTACTTCATCGCTTCTCATAATAATATTAGATTTAAAAGTCTTATCCCTGTTCACATTTTGATTAACATTTAAATTAAGCATCGTAATAGTAAATGACCATTCATCTGTATAACCAGAACTAGAAAAAGACTCTATTTTATTATTTAATTTTATTTTATATATATTATTTGCATCGGTTATATCAAAACCTGATACACCATCGATAGTAAAATGATTAAGCCCATCTACTTCAGTCACTTCATTACCATTTGGATCAATTATAGTTAATAGTAACTCGGGGGTTTTTAAATCACCTGTTGAATAAGAATATTCATTAGTGCCCACAAAAAATAATACATCATAGTAACCTATTGCACCAGTTATTTCATTTGCAGCTTTTAAAACCACTGTAGGATTAACAGTAGCTGAATAATTGCCTGTATTTTCATTTAAATTATGTGACCCTGGTTTCATGTCAAAAGTATTATTTTCCACAAAGATTAGTTGATCAGCTGTCTCCCCAGTAACATTTGCTGGTGTATATGAAGGTTTAGTTATTGGAGGCCCAAAGAACGCATAAGTAATTGTAATAATTATAGACAGTAATATTAATAAACTTATTATGATTAATAAAACTTTGTGTTTATTATTTTTAATTATATTCATCATATTAACTTATTCCTTCCACTACATACGGATTATCATAAGTACCTTCACCAGATGCCATCACAGTAGATTTCAAGTTAATAACAGGTTTTATACCTTTGGCATAATAATTTCTATCAGCATTAGTATAAGTGTTATTACCATAATAAACAGAAGTTAAACTACTACTAGAGTATGAAAAAGGAGTCATTAACCAAAATGTATGGAAATTAAACATTCCTGATGATAGTATGTGTTCATCTGCACTTAAGGTAGCCACAGGATACATTAATACTCCATTTCCATTTACTTCATCATCTACAGTAAAGGCATCTACAGTATTTTCACAAGTTAATATAGCTGCGCCATAACTATTTCTTTGAGAGGCACTATATATAGTGGCATTTGCACCAATACCTGTGCCTGAAACTATACTTCTATCATTACAAAATAATGTGTCTGATAAATATTTTTGGTAATCTATTAAATATGTAACAAACCAATTGTCAATCACAATTTTTATATTGCTATCAGTTGAATTTCCATTAATTTCACCTAAAGTATACATATACCCAGAAGATTCGGCATTTCTATATAAATCATTCGTAGTAGAGGCATAATTAGTATTAACAATTACTGAAGTAGGTCCATAAAATCTTGTATCGAATGTAGGTTTATCTTTACCTGCATATATCATTCTTATCGATCCATCTCCATTTATTCTAACTATTTTCCAATAAAAACCACCAAAATAAACCCAATTGTTTTCAGTGGCACTAATATAATAATAGCTTAATCCATAATCATCTTTCAAGACTCTCATGTTAGTTAATTCATTAGTTTCTATCTCATCTATCCCATCATTATGACCTAATATTAGTTTATTTAAATTAATTTGTTCTTCATGTCCATTAAAGTTTATATTGGCATTAAAAGTTTTATTATTATTTAGTTCTTGATTAGATTCTAAATCCACTAAAGTTAAAGTAATAGTCCACTCATGAGTTGTCGAAGAAGTTGTTTCTATTGGAAAATCATTAACAAAAAGTAAAGCTTCTTTAAAAGTAGTTACATCAAAACCTGATACACCACCACTTGTTACATAATCTAAATAATCATTTTCAGTTATTTCATTACCATTTGGATCTATTATAGTTAATATAAGTTCAGGAGTCTTAGTATCAGTAGTATATACAAAATTATTATCCATTACTTCAATAGATATATTATATGTACTATTACCACTTTCTCTTAAAGGATGTTTATTAAGTGTCGCAGATGCAATAGTAGATCCACTTAAGTTACCTGTACTATTTGAAAATGATAAAGTATTACCGGATGTAAAAGATAAATCATCTATTGCTCCACTATTAGATTCTACAGATGTAATAACTACATCATCTTGAGCAGTATTAAGCCATGCAAAAGAAAATGTTAAAGTACATACTAATAATAAAGCAAGTATTATAACAACTAGTAAAGTTTTATTTTCTACAACAAATTTTTTAGTATTTCTCACATTGACTCCTACTCTACTATAGATAATTATATCATTTATCATATACTATTTTCAAGTAAAAAGTTTGACAAAACATAACTTATTAGATATAATACATATGCAATTCTTTTGGCAGAGTTTATATTGATATATAACGTGTATATTTAAAAATAAAGTAATTAGGTCTGCCCTAGTGAAATTAATATATACACCCTATATAATAGATATAAACAATCCTAAGCTTTGTAATATAAGAAAGGAGAAAATAAATATGGCAAGATATACTGGTCCAGCTTATAAAAAATCTAGAAGACTTGGTTTTTCAACTCTTGAAACAGGAAAAGAGTTAGCAAAAAAACCTTATGCTCCTGGAGCTCATGGACAAGATAGAAGAAGAAAACTAAATGACTACGGAATTCAGTTACAAGAAAAACAAAAAGTTAGAATCATGTATGGTTTAACTGAAAAACAATTTAGAAAAACTTTTGATAAAGCTGCTAAATTAAAAGGTATTACTGGTGAAAACTTATTAAAACTTTTAGAATCTAGATTAGATAATATTGTTTATCGTTTAGGTATGGCAAGAACAAGAAGAAGTTCTAGACAAATTGTTAACCATGGACATATCCTTGTAAATGGTAAAAAAGTTGATATTCCTTCATATAGTTGTAAACCAGGAGATGTTATTACTATTAAAGAACAATCTTCAAGTCATCCAGCTATTGCTGATGCTTTAGAAGTTAGTTTAAATACACCTGCTTTTGTTGAATTTGATAAAAAGAAACTAACAGGTAAATATGTAAGACTTCCTGAAAGAAATGAACTTAACACTGAAGTTAATGAACAATTAATCGTTGAATATTACAACAGATAAAAAAATACTCTAATGAGTATTTTTTTATGTGCGAACATATAGTATATTTCACATATCTATACGAAATGGATCACTTTCTGCACCAGTTCCATTATTAAATTTAATATTATTATTCAAATAAAATGTAGGCCTCACTTCAGCTGCATCCCTGTCATTAGTATCCAATCCTCCATGTTCATATATTACATAATTACTATATACACTTGATGATAAAGGTTCGATAGTATATTCATATAATGAATTAAATAGCCAATTATTACTTGTTCCAGAATAATATGTTGATAAATCAGTTGTCCAATAATTTGTCGATGCAGCATAACCATAATCCGAAGCATACACTAATCCGATTTTCCCATTACTTACTTTACTAACTATTGGACTATATATACTATCCCTATAAAATTCATATGCAGTTTCACTGCCACTATCATTTCCACCTACATTCCAAGTTGTATTTTGAATAATATTTTTATATTTATCTGCAAACGTATTTAAATAAGTATTATTTAAATATTCTTTCATATCAGAAGAATCATAATCATTATTTGTCGGACTATTCCATCCTATTTCTCCTATACTAGTATTTTTAATTACTTTCACACTTCCATCATATATTCCAATGATTCTATATTTATTTTCTTCTGGACATGGTGATACATCACTTCCGAAACACATCCAGTTATTTGATACTACACTATTACTTCCTGAATATCTATAGTTATTATCTCCTGCTCCATTGACAAGTGTTGATGTATGATGTAACAAACCTTCTTCTTCACCATGATTTGTTATTAAATAATCTGCAAATGTTGGATCCTTATCTATCATATAAGGATCATCACTAGTACCTGTTCCTCTAGTTAAATAAATAGACGATTTTAGGTAGAAAGATGGTCTTACATTATTACTGTCAGTAGGTCTATTGCTAGTTACGTGTCCACTACTACTTATAACTCTTAAATAATAATCAAATAATGAACTAGGAGTACTGGTAAATTCATTAATACCAACATATAACCAATTATTAGCTCTAACTTCAAAATCATCAAATGATTGTGTTGTTAATGACCAATTATCAAAATCATTTCCATATGCATATTCATAAACATTCATTAAACCAATATTTGCAGTTGCGATTTTATCAATTTCAGGTGTCGATACTTCATTTGTATAATATTCTTTAGGGGTTATATCACTACCAGAAACACCTCCAACATACCACGTACTTGTTTTTAACATTGTTTGATACTTACTAGGAATTGAATTATAAAATGTTCCATTCAAATATGCGCTTATATCACTTGTTTCATAATCATTACTATTTCCTGAATCCCATACTAAACTTCCTATTGAAGAACTTTTAATAAGTTTTACACTTCCATCATATATTCCGATAATTCTATATTTATTTTCTTCTGGACATGGTGTTACATCACTTCCAAAGCATATATAATTATTTACTACATCATTTCCACCTGAATATCTATAGTTATCATCGCCTGCACTATTTTCAAGTGATGCAGTATGCTTAAGTAACGCTGTATCTAAATGACTATTACCCACAAAACATTCAGCCATATTCTCCCCAGCACATACATCTGCGAGTGTTTCTGGATGTTTAAGCTCTAGTGGATCACTTTGTGTCCCACTTCCTGATGCAAGTATTAAATCAGACTCTAAATATACTACTGGTTTAACTGGATATATTACTTGTGCATTATGAGTATTTACATGATTTCTATAATCAGTATCATTAACATAAGTTGTTAGTCCATTTTCCGTTGAGCCTGTAATAAATTTTAACACTTCACTTCCAGTAAAGTTGTACAACCAATTACTATTATATACTTCTGGGTTATTCATATATTGGTTAGTAATACTACTATCTGAATTACTAACATAATATCTCCAGTACATATCACTCGCAGCATACAAATAATCACTTGACTGCATTAAAGCTAGATTATATGTATTTGCTGTTTTTACAAGAATTTCATTTTGATAAAAATATTTTGGAAATTGATTACTTCTACTTGATACCATTCCAATATTATAATATACATCCCTTATCATTGAAGTTGCACTTGGCGACATACTTTCATAATATATTCCATTTAAATACTTATTGACATCCGCATCATCTGATGGGTCACTTGCATTTGCTCCTTCCCATCTATTATCGTTATCTGAATCAAAAGCCATTGTGTCAGCTTCAGTTGGTTCAAGTTCTAAAATTCTATCTCCATTTAAATCTATCGAATCGTATTTTACTAGTTTTAAACTCTGACTTCCACTTTCATCATATATTCCTATGATTCGCCATAACTCATTATTAAAGTTTACATAGTTATCTGGGTTTGCTCCTGAAAATCTATAGTTATTATCTCCTGCTGAATATTCTAATTCTTCTGTATGTCTTATTAATGTATCATCTAAGAAACTATACTCTGCATAACACGTTGATATCTCTTCTTCTAAACATATATCTGATAACTCTGGATACAGTATATTATCTGATGATGTTACTCCATCTGCTACCATTATTGTTGCTTCAAACTTACCATTTTGTACATCATTTCCAGCACTATCGTCTAACCACATTCTTAAATCAAATGTTACTGGTAAATCTGGTACTAACGTCGCACTTTGTAGTAAATATACTGCCCTTATCTCTTTTCCTACTTCTAAGTCATATTGATTCTCTATTGTTGGTGTTAAATCTACTAGTCCTAGTGAGTTTATTGTTCTATTACCATCTACTGTACTTAAATTTATTTTTATATTCTCTTCTGGTATTGTACTTTCACTTGTTACTACTAAGTATAAATTAAATCCTTTATTCTCTTCACATGAATTTTCTAGTGTAAATATATACGGATCCGTCTGCATTCCTTTGTTATCTGTCATAGGAAAACTATTTTGTAAATCTATTCCTGAACTTTTATCTGATAGTTTAAAATATCCACACGAAGAAACATTAACATTTGTTATTGCTTCATTTGTTATATTCGGATTTATAAAGGCCATTGTTACTATAAGTATTCCTATTAATATTATTCCTATTAATAAGATCAGTGATATGATTAATTTTCTCTTTGGCATTCTTTTTATTTTATCTATCATATGAGAGTCCTCTTATTATAAAAATTATATCACCTACTATTCTTTTTTACAATAAAAAAATGGACTTTAAATCCATTTTATTTCTCTTTTGGTTTCATCACGTGTACTGCCATATTTTTAGTACTAAGTAAACTATAAATTTTTTCTAATTTTTGAACTGAAACATTTTCTTGATGTTCTTTCATATTGTCAATTACTTTATTATAATTAATAATATAATCTTGCAACTTATAATTAACTGATTCTACATCATCATAACCAAGTATAAGTGTTGCTAACTTGGCTCTTTTTTTTCTAATTAAAGTATCCTTAGATATCTCTAAGTTTTCTAACTTCTCTTTCACAAGCTTGATAACTTCTTTATAAAATCTAGACTCAAAAGATATAACCAGTACAAAATAATCATCATATATATCAATCATCGCACTCATTTGAGTAGCTAGTTTATTTTCTAGTAAAAAGTCTTTAAAGTACGATGTAGTTCCAAAATTCATATCTAAAAGAAGTCCAAAATATATTCTTAAATCTAAATCAGTATAATCTTTAAATTTATTTCTAGGCATCTTAATACCAATTCTTACCTTTGGAACTGCTACATTAAATTCTTCTTCAGTATATTCTTTAAATACTTTTAAATTCTCTTTAGGCACTACTACTTTAGGTTTTAAATATTTACCAAATACCTTTTTACTTTGATTTTCTTTAATTACCTGCATCATTTCATACGGATTAAAATTACCAGTTAAAACTACGAACATATTTTCTGGATGATAAAAATTATTAAATACATTTTCAACATCTTTAAGTTCAATAGATTTAATATCATCTTGTTTTCCAGTAACTAATCTTTTATATTTACTATTTTCAAATAAATTTTCAAATATACCAAAATAATTTTTAGTATCAGGATCATCTTCACCCATTTTTTCTTCTTCTAAAATAATTCCTTTTTCTTTTACTATCATTGGTTTATTAAAAAAAGGTTCCTGCACAAAATCAAGTAAATGATTTAAATTTTTCTCTATATTATGCATCGCATACACATGATAACTAGTATATTCAAAAGTGGTAAATGCATTTACTTCCGCTCCATTTTGATAATAAAAATCATGAGCTGTACTTCCATCAGGTTCATTAAATTTAATATGTTCTAAAAAGTGCGCAGTTCCATCAGGTACACATATTTTCTTACCACCTGATAAAAACTCAGTATGAACTGAACCATACTTAACTGAAAAACTCATAAAAGTAGTTTTAACTTTAGGGTTAACCCACATATAAACCTTTAAACCATTATCACATACATCTTCATACACTACTTCATTAAGGCCTAATATATCAATTTTATTCATTATTACTCACCCCTGCTTTTAATGAATATATTGTATTCAGTTTAATCTTTTTAGCTACATTTATAACATCCCTTTTAGTTACATTTTTAATAGCTTCCATTCTATTTTCAATAACTGGTAATTCATCATACAAATGAAATACATAATTATTTAAAATAGATATATTATTATCCATAGCCATAGTAAGTGAAATAAGTAAATTCTTTTTAGCGTCCTCTAACTTTGAATCATCAAAACTTCCTTTAACCATTTCATTTAAAGCCTCTTTGATAAGTTTTATAGCCTTTTCTTTATTTGAATCATCTAAAGATACCTGAACTATTAAAAGATTGTCATATTTTAAATAAATGCTATAAATACCATAACATAAAGAATTTTCTTCACGCACTTTTTGATATAACTTACTTGCCATCCCACCTGAACCAAATATATAATTAAACACTTGCATATCTATATTCTTAACATACTTAGTTAAATTATCTAAATTATATACTAAACTTAAATTTGTTTGAACAAAATTAGATTCTTCTTCTTTTTTTATAACTTTCTTAGCTAATTTATTATTTATATGCAAATCTAATTTTTCTGTTTTAATTGTACGTAACTTAAATTTTTTAGCTATAATTTTATATACTTCATCAAAATCTAAATTACCTATAATATATACATCACATAAATTATTATTAATCATATACAAATATTCTTCATATAAACTTTGAGGTGTAACTTTTTCTAAATCAACAAGTTCCCCAAGAACAGATAAACTACTTATACTTTCATTATCCATTGCTTTAAGAGAATTATTAATAGATAATTTTTGAGCACTTTCATTAATGCTATCAATATCCCTTTTCATTCTTTCTTTTATCACATTAAATATTTTTGGTTCAAATTCTTTATTTATAATATTTGGATTTAAAAGCATCTCAAAAGGAAAAGATAATACATCTTCTAAATAATCTTTTTCACTTATATACTCTGGAGCAATAAAATTATAAATAAACATTGTATTAATAACTGCTCCCGTTTTACTTGTCGTTCCATAAAATTTCGCTTTATATAATTCTTCGAGTTTAATTACTACATCTTTACGATTCACATAGTTTTTAGAACAATCAGTTAATATATCACATAAAAAAGATTTATAATGCAAATTTTCTTTTCTTACTTTTTCTCTAAAATGAATTTCCATATGACAAGTTTTTACTTTATCAGATTTAATTACATGTAGTTTAAATGAATTTAAATCATAATCTCTAATTTCCACTTCTTCACCTCTTTCTTAGTATTTACAACATTTTTTATTTTATAATTCTTTTATAAGTTTTAAGAAAATATTCATCAGTCATTCCTGATATATAATCTATAACAATTCTTTCATTAGTATTTTTTTTATACTCATCATTTAAATTATTCAAATATGAACTTATAATTAAAGAATCCTTATTATTAATTTTTAAATCTAATAATAAACTATCAAATACTACTTCAAACATATTTTCTATTTCGAGCATCTCTTCTTTGGATAATGATTTATAATAAATATTTTTATAATTAAATGCTTTTAATTTATTTATCGCATCAAATATATCATCACTCATTTTTATATAGTTTTTATCAATACTTTGATTTATTATATCCGTAATAATAGTATGTATTATTTCACTCGTATTATTTCCAAGTACCTTAGTAATATCTTCAGGAACATCTCCTTTTTTTATTAATTTAAGTCTATATGCATCCTCTAAGTCTCTAGCTATATAACCTATTACATCACTAACCCTTATAACGCAAGCTTCTAAAGTTCCAGGAACTAATTCACAGTTTTTTTCTTTATAAGTTTTATTATAGTCATTTAAAAAAGAAGAAACATCTTTTCTTACTGGTGCATATTTATTTTTTAATACCTCACCATTATGACACATTACCGCATCTAATACTTGATATGATAAATTAAGCCCTTTGCCATAATTTTCAATATTCATTAAAAGTCTAACACTTTGAATATTGTGATTAAAATAACCTTCATTATATTTTAAGCTAAGAGTATTTAAAAATTTCTCACCTACATGTCCAAATGGAGTATGACCTAAATCATGAGCAAGTGAAGCTGCCTCAGTTAAATCTTCATTTAAATTAAGTGCTCTTGAAATATTTCTTGCAATTTTAGATACAAAATTAACGTGTAACATTCTTTTAGTAATATGATCATGATTAGTATTGGAAAAAACTTGTGTTTTATCCATATAACGCATATATGATAATGAATATATTATTCTATCTATATCATGATAATATATAGTTCTTGTGTCTTCAACTTCATCTATAATCCTTTTAGCATCTACATCTTTAGATGCATATTCACTTAAATTTAGATTTTTAGATTTCATATTTTCTATTATTCTATCCACAGTATCTCCTTGTAATAAATATTATATCACATAAAATAAAAGAAAAAAGAAAAAGAAGTTTATTACTTCTTTTATGACGCTAGGATATATGGATCATTCCACTGTCCAGTTCCACCTGTAGGCATATCACCAACTACATTTATTACTGGTCTTAAAATTACTTTCATATACAATTCATCAGTATTGTAAGTATTAAAATCATGTTCACTTTGAAGGCGACCGTTTCTATTAATTGCATAATCAGAAGAAGAAGAACTTTCACCATCCCAATTATGTGCTGGTGAGATAGTTAGATACGTTTCATTAGTATACAAATAAACATTTTTATATGTTGAATTATTATAGTCAGCAAATGGATCTCTAATTCCATCAGTATATTCTGATCCAATTCCAGCTAAAAGAGCTTCTTCTGCAGTTATTAATCCATATGGTTTAGAAAATTTATTATTACCAAAAGTCGTATTATTTACAGTATATGCATCATTTTCATGATCACATTGCAAATCAATATTTGGGTAGTTTACTCTCGTATTGTAATACACTGTATAATTTCTAGCAGGATTTTCTTCAGGTCTTTTAGAAGTAGCGTAATCATCTTCTGGACTATATGCACTAATATTAGAGCAAAATGCAGTATCTGCCAAATATGTTTGATTTATATCAAATGTGTCATGTAAAATCGTAATAGAATGTGGCATATATTGGTAAAGTTCATCTAAAGGATCATTATCTCTATTATCAAGAAAAGTGGTAACCCATATTGATGGAGGATTAAGACTATGTTTATTAGCTGTAGCTTCAGAAATAGTAAAACCGTTATCTTCACCAAGTTTAACCACTTTTTGTGATTCAATCGGAGCTGTTTCTCCCGCGTATATCATTCTAACCGAGTTATCACCATTTACTCTAATTATTCTCCAATAATAGTTTTCAAAAAATACCCAATTATTATCAATTTCTCCTCTAAAGATGTAAGATGTTCCATAGTCATCTGCTACAGAATACAATCCAGTTGTATTACTAGTTAAAACTGATTCAGTCATCGCAGATGTCGCCGCTACTCCACCATTATCTTCCATTACAGCAGCAGCAAATTCCCTTGCTTCTACCATTGGGTCTTGTCTAAGGATTAAAACTGAATCAAATGTTTTTCCTTCATTTCCTGTTTGATCAGAGTTTAAATTTATAAATGTTATTGTTGCTGTCCAACTATCAATTGTTTCATTTGTTGTTGTTATTTGTTGTAATTCTTTTACTGCAATTAAACCCTCATGTGTTGTTACATCAAATCCACTTATACTATCACCTGTTTTTGCATCTATTACAGTTTTATAATTTAGTCCATCTATAGTTTTGATTTCACCATCAGGACCAATGATTTTAAGAATCATCTCTGGTGTATTTGCATCTACTGTATATACAAAATCATTAGTTGTTATATTAAAATACACATAATAATCTTCCGTTGCACTTCCTACACTTGATGCCGCTCTAAGTGTTGCTGTACTTGTTGTACTTTCAGTTAACGACCCTGCATTTTCTGCAAAGTTAGTTAAATTAGCAACTAAATTTATTGGTGTTCCTGGTGTAAAGATTAATGCCTCACTTGTTTCTGTTGTTAAATCAACATCAGTTATTGCTGGTGTTGAAGTAGCAGCTACAAAGAATGCATATGACATACTACCTACTATCATAAGTATTGATACTACAAGTACCGCTAATTTTATTTTTTCTTTCTTACTTTTTACTGGTTTAATATTTTCTTCCATCTTTACTCTCCTTTATTATAAAATAATTATAGCAAATATTAATTATTTTTGCAAGAAAAAAGAAGTCTACTAAGACTCCATATTTTCATTATCATCTACAAGTTCATCTTCTAAAAGGTTCGCACCATCTAGAATATCATCTTCATGATCATCCATTAATTTTTCTTCAAGAATTTCATTTACTTCATCATCTAAAAATGTTCTTTCAAGTTCTATATCTATATTGCTATATTCTCTAGAACCTGTACCAGCTGGTATAAGTTTACCAATAATAACATTTTCTTTAAGACCTTTTAAATAATCTACTTTACCACGTATCGCAGCATCAGTAAGTACTCTTGTAGTTTCTTGGAATGAAGCAGCTGATAAGAATGAATCAGTTTCAAGTGAAGATTTAGTTATACCAAGCATAATTGGATTACCCTTAGCAGGAACTTTACCTTCAAGAATAACTGGCTTATTACCCGCAGCAAATTCTTTAAGTGATACAGATAACCCTTCAACAAATTCAGAGTCTCCTGCATCTATTATTCTTACTTTATTTATCATACGTTTAACAATTATTTCAATATGTTTATCATTAATATCAACACCTTGAAGTTTATAAACGTTTTGTACTTCTTTAAGAATATATTCTTGAGCAGCTAGTGGATTAGTAAATGCTAGTAACTCTTTTGGTGATATAACACCATCAGTAAGCTTATCTCCAGCTTCTACTTCGTCTCCAACAGCAACTCTTAATTTCATGTTATAGTTTGTAGATACTTCAGTTACACCTGCAGCATTTTCAATAGCTATATCATGTTTACCATTATTTTCTTTAATATTAATTACTTTACCTGTTACTTCAGCAAGTGTTGCTTTCCATTTTGGTATTCTTGCTTCGAATAACTCTTCTACTCTTGGAAGACCTTGAGTAATATCGTCACCACCAGCAACTCCTCCTGTATGGAATGTTCTCATTGTAAGCTGTGTTCCTGGTTCACCAATTGATTGTGCAGCCATAATACCTACAGCTTCACCAGTTTCAACTAAGTTACCAGT
>CAYJBC010000022.1:10426-16190 GCA_964368535.1 uncultured Muribaculaceae bacterium | reverse complement strand
ATATGGATACTTCAACGAGTTTACAAAGAAATATAACGAAACAGAAGTATTAGCAAAATTATATGAATCACTATATAAGGAAGATGTATATATAACGCTATTAGATGAAATGAACATCTCACGTGTAGAATACTATTTTGCAGAAATGTTATCTATACTAGAACTTCCTAATAAAAAAGATTGGGTTCTTGATTTAGTTCCAAGTGCTTGGGATAATGATCCAAAACACATAGTAGATGGAAGATTTAATTTACCTGAAAATATGTGGTATATTGGTACGATTAATAACGATGATTCAACGTTTATGGTAACTGATAAAGTTTATGATAGAGCAATGCCTATTAATATTGATAATAAAGCAGAAGCTTTTGAAGCTCCAGATACTGAACCGGTAAGGTTATCTAGTAAATATTTCTTTGAATTATTTGCACAAGCTCAAGAACAATATAAAGTAGGAGAAGAAACTCTTAATAAAATAAATGAAATGGATAGATATGTAATTGATCACTTTAGACTTGCATTTGGTAACCGTATTGTTAAACATATAAAAGAGTTTGTTCCAGTATACGTTGCATGTGGTGGTACAGAGATAGATGGACTTGATTATGTAATGGCTAATAAGATATTACGTAAATTTGAACAATTAAACCTATCATTTATAAAAAATGAAATAGATGGTTATATAGATTATTTAAATAAATCATTTGGAGATAATCAAATGAAAGAATGTATAGCTTATTTAGAAAGACTTAAAAAGACAATATAGATTGGTGTGAGAAAATTGGATAATAATTATATTGAAATCATGGATTTATTAATGGAAAGAAAAGCTCAGTCTTTTCTTTCTAAAATATCTACAGATGTAAATGTTACAACTGATATAAAACAAGTTGTAAGAGATTTTGCGTGGATAGAAAAAATTGAAGAAACTATCCCATTTATTGATGCGATAGTTCGTAATCCAAGAAGGTTTATTGTCCAAGAAGAAGAAATTATACCTGTTGAAAAAACAAAAAAAGTTACTGAAGAAAGTATAAAACATTTAGCTAAGCATACATCATTAATACAAGATATTGATAAAGATGGTGATGTAAAACCACTGAAACTATTAAATGTATTTAAAGAAGAGACTATGGATTTATATGAAAATAGATTTATATATTCATTAATAGTAAATGTTAAAACATTTTTAAATGACTTTTTGGAACATCATAATACTATAGAGAAATCTAGATATATAAGAACGCTTAATTATAATGGAGAAACATCGTTGCCTGGAGAAAAAGTAAAATTTAATTTACAGCTTAAAAATGAATTTAGTGCTGGTGCAGATGAAGAAAATCAAGCACTTGCTTATGAAGAAAGAGTTAAAAGAATTAATGAAATATTTTCTGACTTTTTGGGAACTCAATTTATAAAAAGCTTGCAAGGAGCAACTCCTGTAAGAAGTCCGATAAGAAAAACTAATGTAATACTTAAAAATAGAAATTTTATTAAATCAGTTGATTTATGGGAATATATTGAAAAATACGATGTTAATGAAGCTACTAAAGTATTAGATAATAGTAAAAATGAAGATGTGTCTGGAATTGAAAATAATTTAAATATTGCTTCATATATACAGTATGATTCAATTAGCAATTATAATAAAAAATTAAAGACTGATGATCAATATAAGTTTTCATCTGCTTATATAAGAAAAATGATTGAATGTTATATGAATGAACATGATGTAGATGAAAAAAGATTTAAAAACATGATTGTTAAAGAATTTAAAAGAGCTAAAGAAATTAAAACTGCGGTTTATGATGAGATCAGAAATGATTATAAGGTAAATATTACTAGACATAAACAAAGAATGGAAAATGCTTTAAATTTTTTGAAATAGTTGTTATAATTAAAGCATAGGAGAATATATGAAGAAAAAAGGTAAAATCGATAATATATATAAAGAAATTACAATAGACTTACATGAATTTAATGAACTAACTAACGAAGAACAATTTGAGAAAATTGAATCTACATTAAAAGAAATGTATGAAGATAAAATTGAAGTTACTAGAGCTTATGTTTTAAAATGTATTAAGTTAACTACTTCAAAAGATGACGATTATTTATATCTTAGAGAAAATCTGACAGTTGAAAAAAATACAAAGACATTAGTATTTAATTTTAGAAAAAATGCAAAAAAATTACCTTTAGTTATACTTTTAATTAGTACTTTATTAATAGGGTTATTTAGTGCGACTTATTCAGGTTTAATATATTTAGAAACTAGAGATTTAAATAAGGATATAAATGGTGATGGAATACCAGATATAAATCTAGATTTAGATGGTGATAGAAAAGCTGAAATTAATATCGATACTGATGGTGATGATTTACCTGATATAAATATTGATTATAAGGGTGATAGAGATGTTGTATTCAATGTAGATGAAGATGGTGATGGTAAACCTGATAAAAACATTGTTAATGATGCAACTGAGAATCCAGGAGAATGTAAAATTAATTGTGATTCTGATGGAGATGGATGGCCTGACTATAATTATGATATAGATGGTGATGGTGAAGCTGATTTAGATAAAGACACAGATGGAGATGGAAAGATAGACTCTGATATCGATATAAATGGTGATAGAGTTTGTGATATTATGTGTGATGATAATGGTGATGGTGTATGTGATCGTAACTGTGTAGAAACTGAAATAGATCCAAATAATCCAGATAATGAAGATTATATTCCAAGTGGTCCAGTGGAAGGACAAGGTGATTCAAGTTCTGATATTAGTTCCGCAAAGTTAAGCGTAATTTATGAGGATTTTGGTGAATTATTAGTTGAAGGATTACTTCCTACCGATCAAGGTCCTGATGTTTTAAGACCTGAAAAGAAATTTACTGTAACTAACTTATCTGATTTTACTGTTTCTTATCAATTATCATTTGATGTAGAACTTAATTCATTTACTAGTCAAAATTTCAAATATAAAATTGATTCTACTAATGGTGGATTTACTTCAGAATATCAAGTAGCACCATATGAAGACACATTAATTAGTTCATTTGTTACTATAGGTCCTTTAGAAACTCAAGAATATATTGTTACATTTATGCTTGAAGGTACTGGGGCGCCTCAAGATTACGACCAAGGTAAAAAATTTGTTGGTCAAATCTTAGTAGGAGAGTAATTGTAAAGTATGTGTCTATTAACACTTACTTGGCAAAAGATATAATTAACAGCAAAGAAATTTGCTGTTTTTATTTATATATTATTTACAATGTAAAGTATGTTTGATATAATTAATGAGAATAAAGGGTGATATATATGAAAAATATAGGGTTGGAAGTTAGAAATTTACTAGATAAATTGTATAACTTAAAAAGTGATGATAGTATTATACTGGAAAAAATCAAATCAGAAAAAGAGGTTGCTGAGGCAACTAAAGTAAGAACTACATCAGAAAAAGAAAGTTTAACTGAGAAAATTAGTGGACTTGAAAATGAAGAAGTACTTTTAACTGAGGAGGGAGAACTTTTAAAAGAGGCTCTTAAGAATGTTAATCGTAGTAGTTTTAATGTAGTACTTAATAAAATTGGTATAGATTTTAATCCAGGAGATCTATGTTTTGATGTTGATAAAAAATTACCTGAAACTATTAATAAAATAAAAGAAGAAAAAGAATCTAGTTTAGATAATTTAGCAACAGTTGAAAGAGATTTAAGTGATTCATTAATGTTAATTGATGAATTAGACTTGAAAAAAGGCGACGCTGTTTCTAATCAACATAAATTAAAAGAATATTTTGAACTTGCTTTAAAAGGTAATGTAAATACTACTAGAGATAATTTAACAACTCTTTTAGCTAAGTTTGGATTATCAGAAGATGAACAAAGGGAATCTGCAAAAATATTGATGTTCCCAGAAGATTCTTTATTTGAATATGAAAGAAATTATAAGGACAATAAAACTGGAAAAAGTTTTTCTGATGTATTTAAAGAAGCTAAGGTTGAAATGCCTGAGCCTACTATAAATGTGGTTAGTGAATCAGTAGTGCCAGTAGCTGAGCCTGAAGAATTTCAAGTAATTGATTTAGAAGAAGAACTTGTTATGCCTGAAGTAGAAAAAATAGAAGTGGAAAACATAGTAAAAACAGAATCTACTTCTAATTTAAAAGAAATGTTAGAAAAAAATGATTTTGATTATAGCAACTTTACTGGTACCGATATTTCATTTTTAGAACAAAACATGGACGAAGTAGTATTTGAAAAAAATATAAAATTAATAAAAGATATGGGAATAAATAAAGATATATTTATCGAAAATATTGAGTTATTTATAGATGATGAATTAGAATCTAAACTTAAATTACTTTTAGAAATAGGTAAGTTACCATTTGATATTTATTTAAACCCCAATATTTTAATAAAATATGATGTAAGTGAATTGCAAACTGCTATTAATTCACTTAAAGAAAGTGGGCTAGATCCTAAAAAGGTTCCATTAATGGCTTACTAAGAAAGGGAGTATATGAAAGGTCTAACTTTAGAGTTTTTAAAAAAATATATTAAACCAGAATATTTAGAGAGGTACAATGATTTTGCACCTATTTTTGCTTTGATTAGTGAAGATGAATTTATTCAAACTCAATCGTTTTTTAATTCTAAGGGACTTGCTATTACTAAACTTTCTCACATTAAGCTATGCGTTTATGATAAAACTGTATTATCTGAAAAAATAGAGTATGCAAAATCTAAAAACAAATATAGAGCTATATTAAATGACTTCTTAGAAGTGTTGTATGTTGACGCAGATAAAAAAGTTAATGATAATGATTTTATATTAGATGAAGTTACTGTACAGACTTTTAATGTTGAACCTGAAGTTTTAAGTGAATCTGTTGATTTGGATAAAACTATAATAAATAATAATGTTGAAGTACCTACTGTAGATACTTCTGAAAAAGAGTATATAGATGTCAATAAAATAATTGAAAAAGGAGTTCAGTATCAAACATTAACTGAAGAGCAATTTGATCTTATCTCAGTTTGTAGGGGTTATATTGAAGCTGTTATAACTGATTTGAAAAATTCAAAAGTTATGAGTAAATCATACAATATTGATAATGCTGCGACAAGTTTAATTGCAAATGGTTATACTGATTTGTATTTTATACTAGCTAGTGCATTTACTTATCCAAAACACTATGAAAACGATCCACTTACTGCTGAAGAAGAAGATATGATTACTTCTAAAGTTATGCAAGTTGTTAATACTCTTGATGTAGCTGGTGCGAGGAGTATGTAGTATGGAATTTTTATTAGAGGTTGGTTTTAGTGATGAAAATATTAAATTATTAAATAATAATTTACCTAGTACTTTATATAATTTAATAATTGACAATAGAAAATTAATAATTCAAAATATTAAGTATTTAAAAGATGCTGGCATCGAACAGTACGAAGAAATTTTTAAAAGATTTTATGAATTATTTTTAATGGATCATAGTGCTTTTGTTGGTAAATTTGATAGTTATGAAAAAGAAGATTTAATCGCACATATAAAAAAAGACATAAACGTAGTTGAATTTTTATAAATTTAAAACAGTAATTACTTACTGTTTTTTCCTTGCCATGAATTTCTTTTAACCATTTCTTTGTCTATATCATTTAGTACACAAAACTTTTTTAAAAGCCAATTAGGTGCGATTAAATCCTCTTTAACTGGATCCCCAGTTATTCTTTCAATAACTATATTTTCATTTAA
>CAYJBC010000022.1:6371-10416 GCA_964368535.1 uncultured Muribaculaceae bacterium | reverse complement strand
AATAGTTCTAATTGTTTAATTGTTATATCTATATATTCATCTTTAGTTAGAATGTGGAATTTTGTTTCATTATATAAGTTTTCTAATTCAGTGTTTCTACTGATATAAAGCATATGTATTTTAACGGCATCTACTTTTAAGGTATTTAAAAATTTAATTGTATTTATCATATCATCTTCTGTTTCAAATGGTAATCCATTTATAATATGCGCTACGGTGAAGATGTTATTAAGTCTTAGTTTATTAACACAATTTTTAAAGTCTTCACTACTGTGTCCTCTTTTAATTAATTTAAGTGTATTTTCATTAGATGATTGCAAACCTAATTCTATAGTTAAAAATGTTTTTTTATTTAATTCTATTAAATATTCTAAGCATTCATCTGTGATTGAGTCTGGTCTTGTAGCTATAGCTATACCTATAACATCAGGTAAATTCATTAGCTTATCTATCATACCTTTTAATATATGTACTTCTGTAAAAGTATTAGTGCCTGCTTGAAAATAAGCAATGTATTTAGCTTTAGACCACTTCTTATGTATTATTTCTTTTCCTTTATTAAACTGATCTACGATATCATCATTACTATTAATAATATTTGAAGCACTGTTACCTTTACAATAAATACATCCATGTGGATTTTTATTTGGACATGAAAAATTAGCGTCAATAGGCACTTTAAAAACTTTAGAATTAAATTTATTCTTTAAATAATAATTAAGTGTATGATATCTTTTATTATCTAGTGAGTGTTTAAACATATAATTTCCTCTTTAAATATTGTAACATAGTTGAAATAAAGTGTAAAATTATTTATAATGTAAGTATAGAGGTAAATAATGAAGGAAAAATTTTTAATTCTTGGTGGATTAGGTCATGTTGGATTTAATGTTGTTAAGAAATTAGTTAGTATGAAAAAAGATGTTAGGGTACTTATAAATAATAAAAAACATGAAAATAAATTACCTAAGAATATAGAAATATTTTATGGTGATGTAACTAAAAAAGATTCTTTAAAAGATTTTTTTAAAACTGATAAAAAAGATATAGTATATGTAATAAATTGTGTGAATTTTTACTCTAGTGATGAATCTGATAATAAAAAAATATATAATGTAAATGTAGTAGGTAATAAAAATGTTTTAGAGTGTCTTAAAGCTAGTAATGTTGATAAATATGTTTATATGAGTAGTCATGAAACAACATTAAGTGAGTTAACATATTATGGAGAATGTAAGAAAGAAGCTATGGAGGAAACTGAAAAAAATAACAATACTTTAAACATATCAGTAGTAATTCCTTCCATAGTTATTGGACCATACGATTATCGTAGTAATGTGGCTAATACTTATTTATATAATATATATTTAGGTAATTTAAAATCTTTTGTTAAAACAAATATGCATTTAATTGATGTAAGAGATTTAGCAGACACACTTATAAGTACATCATTATATGGAAAAAATAAAAAAAGATATTACGTTACTGGTGAATCTATTTCATCAGAGTATTTATTAAAAGAATTTACTAAAATGTGTAATTCTAAAAAAATAAGAAAACTATATACTATTGATAAACTGATAAAAAAAGAAAATATTATGAATAAATATTGTGAGTTAAAGAAAATAAAACCGTATTATAATCAAAATTTATTAAAATCTTTTTCTGAAATAAATTTTGATATAACTTCTTCGGTAACTGATTTGGAATTTAAATCTAGAAATATACTTGAAACCTTAAATGACACTAAGTTATTTTTTGATACTATAAAGAGTAAATAACTTTAATTTTGGGCGAAAGTATGTTATTATTTAAATAAATTTAGGAGATTATTATGCTTGTATATGGAAAAAATGTATTAAAAGAAATAGATAATAAAAAAATAAAGAAAGTATATACATCTAGAAAAGATTTATATGATTATTTAAATGAAAATAAAATCAAATATAATATACTTAATAATGCCGCACTTGATAAGATGGTTGATGGTGTTCATCAAGGTGTAGTTATTGATATATTTGATTATGAATACAAAGATTTGAAAAGTATAGAAAGTGATTTTGTAGTTATACTAGATCATTTGGAAGATCCTCATAACTTTGGGGCGATAATAAGAACTTGTGCTTGCGCAGGTGTTAAAGATATAATTATACCTAAAGATAGAGCAGTAGGTGTAAATGATACTGTAATAAAAGTAAGTGCAGGTAATATAGATAAAGTTAATATAATTATGGTATCTAATTTAGTGAACGCTGTTAATTATTTAAAAGATAACAATTATTTTGTTTATGCAACTGATATGGTAGGTAAAAATTATAAAGAAGTTGATTATTCAGGAAAAAAAGTATTAGTTATTGGTAATGAAGGTAAAGGCGTTAGTAGGTTAGTTAAAGAAGTAAGTGATGAGATAGTGACTATTAATATATTAGAGAATACTGAAAGTTTAAATGCTAGTGTAGCAGCAGGTATATTAATTTTTGAAATGAGGGATTAATTTGAATACTAAAGAAGTTTCTGATAGTGAAATTTTAATGCTTATTGCAGAAAACACTGAAGAAGCAAATGAACTTCTTTTTAATAAGCATAAGCACATAATCGATATATATTTAAATAAATATAATTCTATTTTATATAAACTAGGTATTGAAAAACAAGAGGCTTATTCTGAGGCTTTATATAGTTATAATGATGCGATAAATAGTTATAATGAAAGTAAAGAAGCTTCTTTTGCAACGTTTTTAACGTTGTGTATTAAAAGAAGATTAATTAAATTAGTAAGAAAATACTCTACTGAAAAAAGCAAATTTTATAATAATGTATATTCACTTGATTACATATATGAAGGTTTAAATGTTCCACTTGTGGAAACTTTGCCCGACAGTGAATTTAGTGATCCTTTGCATAAAATGACACAAGATGAAAGTTTAGAAAACTTAAATATTAAAATAAGAGGCAAATTATCTGAACTTGAATATGAAGTATATGAATATATGCTTGATAATTTAAATTATAATGAGATAGCACTAATGCTGGATAAAAATCCAAAGCAAATAGATAATGCGATGCAGCGAATAAAACTTAAAATTAAAGAAATTATAGAAAATAGTAATCACGAATGATTACTATTTTTATTGAAAAAAGCGTTTAAATAGTGTAATATTATAATAGGTGGATATATGTTAAAAAAGTATCTTATTAAAAAAAATTTAATACCATTAATTGTACTTGGAGCCAGTATTATATTAATAGCTGCTTCTTTTGCATATTTTGTAATGGATATATCTGATCCAGGGAGAACAGATATAGATGTTACAGCTACATCAGAGGAAAGATTAATACTTTCTACTGGTGAAAATATAAACATGAGTATTAATTTAAGTAATTTAAAAGAAGGTGACGATTCCTTGAAATCATCAACAACTACATCTGCAACATTAATAGCAGATGCAAGTGGTTCTTCAACTCAAACTTATAATGTTTATTATCATGTAACAAAAAATGATTTAATATATACTACAAGTGATAATAAACCTGAAATGCTTTTAAAATTAACTGATCCAAGTGGGGTAGAAATAACTAATCTTGATGGACTTACACATGTAACTGTTACAGATGCAAAGGGTGTAGAAATAAGTGGATTCGACGTAACTAATTTTGAAGGTTTAGTGGTTTTAGCTGAAAATTATAATATAACTACAACTAATAGTGTTGATGGAATAACTCAAGTTTGGACTAGCGAACTTCAATTTGTTAATTTAACCACTAATCAAGTTGATAACTCTGGTAAAGGTATAGAGTCAAAATTAATATTAACTAAAGAAAGTTTTCGGAATTTAGCCACAGCTATTTTGAATGATAATGAGGGAATCGCCGCAATAGAAGCTAAAGCAGTTCCTGATTTTACACAAATAGCCATAGAAAATAATGGACTATTCGCAACTCAAGATAATTATGGTACAAGTTACTATTTTAGAGGAGCTGTTGATGATAACTGGGTTTATTTTGCTGGATTTTACTGGAGAATAATAAGAATAAATGGAGATGG
>CAYJBC010000022.1:0-6271 GCA_964368535.1 uncultured Muribaculaceae bacterium | reverse complement strand
TACTTAATTAAATAGAAAGCAATGTATATTGCTTTTTTATTGGAATTGGTGAAAATACTTGATTTTTATTATGAATTGTGTTACATTAATGATGAAGCACAGGAGAGTGTTTTTTTAATGGAGGTTAATATGGCTAAAAAAGAAACTAAAAAAAGTGCAAAAACTAAGAATGGTAATTTCTTTTCTAATGTAAGAAAAGAGATGGCATTAGTAAGTTGGCCAACAAGAAAGAATGTATTTAAATATACTGTGACTACGGTGTTGTTCATGCTAGTTGTTAGTGGATTTTTCTTAATACTTAATTTACTTATGTCAATTGTAAAAGGGTGGTTTATTTAATGGAAAACGAAAAATTGTGGTATGTAGCTAATACTTATTCAGGGCATGAAAATAAGGTTAAAGAAAAACTTGAAATGCGTACTGAATCAACTGGAATGCAAGATTATATTTTTAGAGTAATTGTTCCAGAAACAGTAGAAGTTGAACTTAAAGATGGTGTGAAAAAGGAAAAAACTAAGAAAATGTTTCCAGGTTATATATTAGTTGAAATGATTATGACTGATGAAGCTTGGTATATAGTTCGTAACACACCAGGAGTAACAGGGTTTATCGGATCTAGTGGTAAAGGTGCTAAACCAACTCCATTAAATCCAGAAGAAATTGATAGAATATTATCTAATATGGGAATTACTTCTGCTAATGTAGAAACTGATTTACAAGTTGGAGCTAGTGTTTCAATTATCAATGGTCCATTTAGTGGAATGGTTGGTAAAATTGAAAATATTGATTTAGATAATAATAGATTAAATATATTAATAGATTTATTTGGACAAGAAACAACTGTTGATGTTGAAACTCATCAAGTTAGTATTGTATAAAAAAGAAGTATTTTGTAATACTTTTTTTTATTTTTCACATATATATCATATATTTTAATTAAAAATGGTGTATAATTAATGTGTTAAGGAGAATATTAATGTTAAATATAAAAAACATAAAGAAAAGTTATAAAACTGGAGATTTTATCCAACATGCTTTAAAGGGTGTTTCAATTAATTTTAGAAAGAATGAATTTGTTGCAATACTTGGACAGAGTGGTAGTGGTAAAACAACACTTTTAAATATTATAGGTGGGTTAGATAGATATGATAGCGGAGATTTACTTATTAATAACACATCTACAAAAATGTATAAAGATAAGTCATGGGATGCTTATAGAAATAATTGTGTAGGATTTATATTTCAAAGTTATAATTTGATAACTCATATATCTGTATTAAGTAATGTTGAAATGGCCCTTACACTTAGTAATGTAAGCAAGTCGGCAAGAAAGAAAAAAGCTTTAGCAGCACTTGAAGAGGTTGGTTTAAAAGAACATGCTCATAAAAGACCAAATCAATTATCAGGTGGACAAATGCAAAGAGTTGCAATTGCAAGAGCTCTTGTAAATGACCCTGAAATTATACTTGCAGATGAACCAACTGGAGCACTTGATACTAAAACAAGTATTCAAATAATGGAACTAATAAAAAAAATAGCTGAGAAAAAATTAGTTATAATGGTAACTCATAATCCTGAAATTGCTAAAGAATATGCTAATAGAATAATTGAACTTAAAGATGGTGAAATAGTATCTGATTCAAATGAATATAAAGAAGAAAAAGATAACTCTAAATTGATTGTTAAAAAAACTAAAATGTCACTTCTAAGTGCTTTGGGTTTATCTTTTAACAATATATTAACAAAAAAAGGGCGAACATTTTTAACTGCTCTTGCATCGTCAATTGGTATAATAGGTATAGCTTTAATATTAGCATTATCAAATGGTTTTGATATTCAAATAGATAATTTTGAAAAAAATAGTTTATCTTCAATGCCCATAATGATTCAAAAAGAGGCTACTGAATTTGAAGAAACAGGTATGCCTACTGGAGTTGCTGAACTTCAAGATTTAGAAGAATATCCTGATGAAAATATTATATATACACAGTATGATTTTACTGAGAGTACTCATTTAAATAATATGAATGATGAGTTTATAAATTTAGTAGAAAATATAGATGATGAATATGTATCAGGTGTTACATATAATAAAGGTGTAGGACTAAATATTATTTATAATTACAATAGCGAATATTTATATACAACAAGTAATGCACTTGGAATGAGTAGTATACCAGAAAATAACATTTTAGAGGAAAATTTTGATGTTTTATCAGGTAAGTTACCAAGCAATAAAAATGAAGTAGTACTTGTTTTAGATATGACTAATTCGGTATCTAAAAATACTTTGAATTTATTGGGATTAAATGATGAAGAAGAAATAAATTTTGAAGACGTAATGGGAAAAGAGTTTAAGATTTATTTAAATGATGATTTTTATAATAATGCTGCGGGATATTATTTTCCAAATACAAATTATGAAGAATTATATAATAGTGAGAAAGCAATTACTATAACTGTTAGTGGTATAGTAAGAAATAAAGAAGATGTAATGACATTTATACAACAAGGTATCGTTTATCAAGAAAGTTTAAATGATTATATTATTGAAAATAATAAAAATAGTGCAATAGTAAATGCTCAACTTAATGCTGATTACAATGTAATGACTGGTGAAAAATTTAGTGGTGAAGATGGACAATCAGCTAAAGATATGATGATTAGTTATCTAGGGGGTAGTGAAGAACCTTTAATGATTCAAATTTATCCAAAGGATTTTGAGTCAAAAGAAAAAATTCTTGAAATAATTGAAGATTATAATGAATCTACTACTGAAGAAAATGAAATTGTATATGTCGATTTAGCAGAAATGATAACTTCATTATCTGGAAATATTATGGATGCCATAACAATAGTGTTAATAGCTTTTTCAGCTATATCATTAATTGTTTCATCTATAATGATTGGTATTATAACTTATATATCAGTTCTTGAAAGAACTAAAGAGATAGGTGTCTTAAGAAGTTTGGGTGCTCGTAAAAAAGATATTACTAGAGTATTTAATGCTGAAACTAGTATTATTGGAATATTTTCAGGTTTACTTGGTATAGGTATAGCATGGTTATTATTAATACCTGCAAATGCTATTATATTAAATTTAACTGATCTAGAAAATGTTGCAGTACTTAATCCACTTCATGCTTTACTTTTAATAACAGTTAGTTTTGTACTGACAGTATTAGGTGGATTTATACCTGCTAAAATGGCAAGCAAAAAAGATCCAGTTAATGCACTTAGAAGCGAATAGTATTTGCTTCTTTTTTATTTTGCAAATAAATGAAAAAAAACATATTAAATAATTGTTGACAAATAAAATAAATTGTTGTAAACTTATTTTTAAGTGAGGAGACATAAGAGTTGTGAGCTGTCTCGGGATAATACCTACACGAACTTTTTAAAAAAGTACGGAGTCGCTATTTAGGTGATTGCGTGCTTTTTTTGTACTTTTATGCACGTAATTACTTTCGAAAGGAGTGTTATTATGAGTATAATTAGTGTAAAAAATTTATCTAAAAACTTTAAAATTAAAACTAAAGAAAAAGGTTTAAAGGGCAGTATAAAATCTATTTTTAAACCTAAATATAAAATAGTTAAGGCAGTAAAAAGTATAAATTTGGAAATTGAAAAGGGAGAAATGATTGCTTTTATTGGGCCAAATGGAGCAGGTAAGAGTACAACAATAAAAATGCTTACTGGTATTTTATATCCTGACAAAGGAGAGTTATCAATAAGTGGTTTTGACCCTAAGAAAGATAGGAAAAAACTTGCGTATAATATTGGAACAGTATTCGGTCAAAAAGAACAACTATGGACACATTTGACACCACATGATAACTTTAAGTTTTTTGGAGCTATATATGATTTAGATGATAGTGTAGCTGAAAAAAGAATTAATGAATTTATTTCTATATTTGAATTAGGAGAATTTGTTAATACTCCCGTTAGAAATTTAAGTTTAGGCCAAAGAATCAGATGTGAAATAGTAGCAGCCTTAATTCACGAACCTAAGATATTATTTTTAGATGAACCTACAATAGGGTTGGATCCAGTTGTAAAAGAAAATATTAGAACAATAATTAAAAGACTTAACAAGGAATATAAAACTACTGTATTTTTAACAAGTCATGATGTGTCTGATATAGAAAAATTATGCAAAAGAGTTATTATAATTAATAATGGGCAAGTTGTGCTTGATGATTCAATGGAAAATTTAAAATATAATTACTTGAATAAAAAAGTTGTTGAAGCTAAAATGAAAGAGAAAATAAATTTGAATGATGAAGAAGGTTTAACTATATTAAAAGATAAAGGATATAATTTAAAAATAGAAGTAGATCTTACTAAAAAAAGTATTTCAGATGCGATAAAGTTACTTAATCCAGACAATATAGTTGATATAAATATTAGTAATATACCACTAGAAGAAATTATATCTACTATTTATCAAAAGAGGAACTAATGAGAAAGTATTTATTTATTTTTAAATCAGAACTAATGAGTAATCTTCAGTATATCTTTAATACTTTTAGTAGTTTCATAACATTTGTAATGTTTATATTTCTTTTTCAAAATTTATGGCAATACATTTATAGTGATTCATCGTCATTAATTAATGGATATAGTATGAGTGAAATGATATGGTATGTAACTATTACTGAAATTATAATAATGGCATCACCAGGTAAAAAATTAGTAGTTAATATTAGTGATGATGTAAAAACTGGTAATGTAGCTTATAACATAAATAAACCATATGACTATATAAAATATCAGTTGTTTAGTGCTTTGGGTTCTACTGCGATAAGAATAATAGTGTTTCTTATTTTAGGTATTTTAACTGGATACATTTTTATCGGGGAATTTATTGACATTAATTTAATTTCAATAACCTTATTTTTAATGACATGTGTTTTATCTGTTGTTGTTAATAGTTTGTTGTTAATTGCAATTGGTTTAATTTCATTTTATATTGAGGATGCTGCTCCATTTTACTGGATTTATAGTAAATTTTTATTAGTGTTTGGTGTGGTTTTTCCATTTGAATTTTTCCCTAAGGTAATACAAACTGTACTTGAATATAGTCCAATATATGCGATTACTTATGGACCAGCTAAATTATTTATAAATTTTAGTTACTATGAATTTATTACAGTTATTATAATTCAAGTTGTATATGTAGTAATAGGTTATTTAATATGTAATTTACTTTACAAGAAAGGAGTGAAAAAATTAAGTGTTAATGGCGGTTAAAAATCAATTAAAAGTATCTTTGTTATCAGTAAAGTATGCTTTAATTAGAGAAATGTTGAATAAAACAACATTTGTATCTAATATTATTTTTATGATTTTAAATAATGCATCATTTTTAATTCAATGGGTAATATTATTTTCTCTTAAAGATAATTTTGGTAGTTATACATTTGATCATGTATTACTTTTATGGGGATTATCCGCGGGGACATATGGTTTTTCAAGATTTTTTTTCAAAAATGCCTTTAAATTATCTAAGGTTATAAATGATGGTAAATTAGATTCATTTTTAGTACAACCTAAAAATGTATTAATATCAACTATTTCAAGTAGTGTAAGTGCATCAGCTTTGGGAGATATTATATACGCATATATAGTTTTATTTATATATGGAGTTACAATAACTTATTTTGTGTTATTTACTATATTTTGTATATTAGGTGCGATAATTTTAATAGGTGTTGCAATTATAGTGGGAAGTTTAAGTTTTTGGTTTAATAAATCCGATTTATTCGCAGATTCAGTGAATTCAATGCTTTTAAATTTTTCTACTTATCCTGATGCAATATTTAATCAATTTATAAAGGGGTTATTTTATACAATAATTCCAATAGGTTTTACTGTATATTTACCTGTAAGTATAATAGTTGATTTTAATGTAATGTTGTTACTATTAGTAATAGGGGTAACTATAATTTCAATAACTTTAGCGTTTATTATATTTTATAAAGGTTTAAAAAGATATTCATCAACTAATTTAATGATTGCAAAAATATAAAAAGTTACTATTTTAGTAACTTTTTTTCTAACAAAAAAATTAATTGATAAAGCGCAAATGAAATAATTATTAAGAAAAATATTCCCGTATACACTAAGTCTAAATTAAATACTTGTGTCCCGTATATAATTAGATAACCTATTCCTGCTTGGGATGATAAAAATTCTCCCATAATAACTCCAATTAAAGACATTGATATATTTATTTTTAAACTGGAGATAATAGTTTTATAACTTGATG
>CAYJBC010000021.1:0-16690 GCA_964368535.1 uncultured Muribaculaceae bacterium | reverse complement strand
ACTGTTGGAATTTGTAATTCTCTACCCATTGAATCCTTAAACATAAAATCAAGTTTAGGTCCGTATAATGCTGCTTCACCTTCACATCTTTTAGCATTTAAACCAAGTTCATCAGATACTTCTTGTAGTATTGATTCACAAAGATCCCAATCTTCTTCAGTACCTATATATTTGCTAAAATCTGATGAGTCTCTAACTGATAGCGATACCCAGTTATCTTTATATAATCCTACACTAGTATAAAAATCTTTAATAATATTACATAGTGTTTTAATTTCTTCTTTAACTTGGTCTCTTGTACAAAATACATGACCATCTTCAACTGTTATTGCGTATACCCTACTCATTCCAGATACTGCACCTTGAAGCTCTGCTCTATACTGTTTATCTGATTCCATATATCTAATTGGTAAATCTTTATAACTTCTTATTTTAGATGCATATATTTGAGTATGATGAGGACACTGAACTGGTTTTAATACAAACTCATGACCTTTTAAAGAATTTACTCTAAATAATTCATTATTAAATTTTCCAGCATGTCCACTTGTTTCAAATAACGAAATATTTGCTAGTGATGGACAAGACACTTTCTCAAATCCATTTTTACGACATATTCTTTCCACTTCTTTTTGAAGTTCATCTTTAATGATTACACCTCTAGGAGTATATAATGGCAGTCCTGGACCTACATGTTCAGAGTTGCAAAATAAATCTAATTCTTTACCTATTTTTCTATGATCTCTTTCTTTTGCTTCTTCTAAAAATTCAATATATTTTGTTAAATTTTCTTCAGTATCAAAACATATACCATACACTCTTTGAAGCATTTTGTTATTTTTATCACCTTTAAAATATGCTCCAGAACATTTTAAAAGTTTAAAATATTTTAATTCTTTCACTGTTTCAACATGTGGTCCACGGCAAAGATCTGTAAATTCTCCTTGAGAATATGCAGTAATAACTTCATCATCAGATAAATTGTTTATCAAATCTAATTTATATTCGTCCCCATTAAACATTTCTAAGGCTTCACTTTTAGATAACTCTTTACGTATAATACGTTTACCATCTTTAGATATTTTTTTCATTTCTTTTTCTATTTTAGGAAAATCTGCCTCTGTAATAGATTCTTCACCTAAATCAATATCGTAGTAAAATCCTTCTTCTACTACTGGACCAACCCAAAACTTAGCTTCTGGATATAGTCTTTTAACTGCTTGAGCTAACATATGCGCACAACTATGATTGATTACATTTAATTTTTCATCTTCTTTAATATTTATCATTTTTCCTCCTAAAAAATAAAAACCGCCTATCTGCCTAAGGAGCAAATATGCGGTACCATCCTATTTTTTTCTTAATTAGATAACGGCTTTTAACCGGGATTTATTAATCCTCTTGAAAAGGAGTACTCTTTAAATATATATGTTAATTTGCACCAGACATTAACTCTCTATAATATATAATTTAAAAAACATATCTTCTCGCTTTGATTTCACGATAATTATAGCATATAAACTGAGTATTATGCAAGCATTTATGGTATAATTTAGATATTAAGGAGCATTTATGGATAGAACTATTCTTTGTATTGATTTAAAAAGTTTTTTTGCAGCTGCTGAATGTGTAGATAAAGGATTAGATCCTTATACTACTCCTCTAGTCGTGGCTAATCCACATCAGGGAAATGGTGCGATAACTCTTGCTATTACTCCTTTTTTGAAAAGTCAAGGAATTAAATCTAGATGTAGATTATACGAGATACCTAAATATGTTAAATATACTATTGTTCCACCAAGAATGAAATTATATAAAGAATATAGTGATAAAGTAGTAAATGTATATTTAAAATTTGTTGCTAAAGAAGATATGCATATATATTCAATAGATGAATGTTTTTTAGATTTAACTAATTATTTAAAATTATATAAGAAAACTGATTTAGAACTTGCTAATGATATATTAAACACTATTTATAAAGAAACAGGTCTTACCGCCACATGTGGAATAGGACCTAATGTGTTTATGGCTAAAGTAGCCATGGATACTGATGCTAAAAAATATAAAAATGGGATAACTAAATGGACGTATGATGACATTAAAGACAAACTATGGTCTATAAATAAACTATCTTTTATTTGGGGTATTGGTAAATCTATGGAAAAAAAATTAAATAATTTAGGTATATACACTGTTTATGATTTAGCAAATTATGATAAGAATAAATTAAATTTAAAAATTGGTTCTTTTGCTAATGAAATGATAGATCAACTAAACGGAATTGACAAAAGAGATATAAAATCTATGAATAGTTCACCTAAAGATAAAAGTTATTCTGTTTCTAATGCACTTTTATTCGATCATAACGAAAATAATATTAAACCAATAATTATGAATATGGCTGCTGGATTATCTGAAAAATTACATAAAAATAATAAAGAAGCTTATTCAGTTAATTTTAGAATAAGTTATTCTAAAGATTTTGGTGGCTATATTAATAAAACCGTATATTTTGAAAAAGGTGTAAGCGATAAAAATGATATATATAATGCATGTATACTAATATTTGAAAATAATTACGAAATGTTACCTATAAGAAAAGTTGAAATCCATTTATTTAAAATAAGTGAACTTAAAGCAAAGCAATTAAATCTTTTTGAAAATATTGATAATGCTGAAAAAAGTGAAAAAATTAATGATGTTGTTCTTAATATAAAAAATAAATATGGAGATAAAATTATTAAAAATGCTTCTTCATTAATTAACAAATAAAAAATTCGGAAAACCGAATTTTATTTTGATACTGTTTGCACTGTATAGTCGTTATTTTCATAATAACTTTTTATTGCGCTATATGTTGTTGGAAATGTTCCATCATATTCTAAATCTAATGTTTCTTTAGTAAGAGGAACTCTTAGTGATAACATTTTTTCATCTTCATCAAATGTTATTTCTCCAGTCATTCCATCAAACTCATCTGCTGACTTATATTCTTCCATTACATTTGTAAATTCATCCTCATTTGTAAAAGTATACTCATATACTCTATAAGAATAATCAGCGTAGTTATTTGATCCATCTATACCTAAATAATCATTTTGTATATATGTTCCAGTATAATCAGTCATATCCATCTCTGAACCTTTACCCTTTAAGAAAGCTATTATTTCATTACTTGTAACAATTAACTCTGCAGTTACTGTAGTTGATAAATCATTGTCATCAGTTACTATAATTTCTACTTCAGTTAAGCCCATCACATCGCTTGTAAGATTTTCAACATCTACTGAATCTGCAAAAGTATATTCACAATTTTCTTTTGAACAACTTTCAATGAATTCATCTGCAGTAACTTCAGCATCTACAGACTTATATACTCTATTAAGTACAACCTCTGGTAAATTCATATCTACTACTTCTAAAGCACCTTTATAAACATCTTCACCACAAGTTATTGTATATTCATAGCTACCTATAGTATTTACATCTACATTTACTGTACTTAAAACACAGCTATTTGATGAGATACCATTAAATGTTGCATAATCATTGATATTCGTGTTTATTTCTTCAGATAAGTTATGTGTCATATTCTTTGGTGTAACTGCTCCTGAAGCAGTTGTTCCCATATTTAAATAATAATATATACCATATGCTACTCCACCTATTAATATAAGAATTAATAGTGTAAACAATATTTTTCCAAGTGGATTATTTTTTTTCTTTGCTTCAGGAGGAATTTGTCCTACACTTTCGTCTTGTGCACTAGGTACTGTTGCAAAAGGATCTTGTCCTACTTCGTCTGTTAAATTATTAACTGGTGCAACTTGACTAACTTGAACTGAAGGCTCAACTACTGGTAATTCCTCTGGAACTTCTAAAAGTTCTGTGTTTTCTGCTACTGGGGCAGATTGTTCATTAACTAGAGGAGTTTGTTCAGGCATTGCTGGCTGAACTGCTTGGTTTGAAACACCTACCTCTACATTATTTATTCCTGCTGTTCCTATTACTTGTGAATTCATCCCATTTATATTATCATCTAAACCATTTGATGTACCCGTAGCTTTATAGCTATCCGGATTTGGTATACCATTATTCATTTTACTAGCCTCATTTCTATTCTATATAAATTATAATATAAAAAAAGTTATTTTTCAATAACTAATTTTTTAAACTCATTTCCTCTGTCTTCAAATTTTGCATATTGATCCCAAGATGCACTAGCTGGAGATAATAGTACTATATCACCTGGTAGTAAATTTGAATTTTCTTTTATATTTTTGACAGCTGTTTGTAATGTATTACATTTGTAACATTCTATATTTTTTTCTTTAGCATATTCATGAATTCTTTCTGTAGTTTCCCCAACAGCATATATATATTTAATTTTATTTATACACTCATTTAGTTCATTAAAGTCTTGGCTTCTTTCCATACCACCTAATACTAAATGTACATTACCTTTAAAAGTATTAAGGGCTGTAATTGTACTTGTTGGATTTGTTGCTTTAGAATCATTGTAATATTTTATTCCATTTTGCTCAGTAACATACTCAATTCTATGTTCAACACCATTAAATTCACTTAAATATGATTTAACAACTTCTTTATTAATGCCAAAATAATTCATTATCATAAGCGCAGATAATATATTTTCATAATTATGAATTCCTACTACTTTTATATCTTCAAGATTTATAATAAGTTCCTTATTTACATATATAGCTTTTTCATCTATGTAATTTTCTTCGCTATTAAAATATATTTTATTACTTATAATATCTTTTGTTAAATTAATCGAATCACTATTTGAATTATTTATAATAGCTAAATCACTCTCATTATGATTATTAAAAATTTTTCTTTTTACTTTTTTATAATTGTCATATGTTCCATGAAAATCTAAATGTGTTGGACATATATTTGTTAATAAACTTATATTAGTTTTAAATTTCTTCATATTAAGTAATTGATGATCAGATATTTCTAAAACTAATATACTATCTTTTGTTATATTAGGTATTAAATCACATAATGGTATACCTATATTTCCACCAATCAAAACATTTTTACCACTTCTTTTTAATAACTCATAAGTTATTGTAGTCGTGGTTGTTTTACCATTTGAACCTGTAATACCAATTATAAAAGTTTCTTTTGGTATGTAGTTATATGCTACCTCTACTTCGTTAATAACATCTATTCCATTATTATTAGCAAAAACTAAAACCGGATTATCTAGTGGAACTCCTGGGTTTTTAATTACTATATCAAAAGTTTCATCTATAACATCTTCTTGTTTATCCGTTATAATCACTTCAACATTATAGTCATTTAATATTTTATTATTTTCAATACTAAGTTCTTTAAGGTCAGTTAATATTACTTCATTATCTCTTCCAACTAATTTAGCTGCTGCAATACCACTTCTAGCTGCTCCTAATATTAATATTTTTTTATTTTTTATCATATTATATTTCCTCTCATTACATTATATTAATATATTAAATTTTATTTTAGCTATTGTCAAGAAATTTAGTTATTATATAATTCTTACTTGTGTAGTATATACTTTTTGGGTATACTTACAATAGGTGATAAAATATGTTAGAATTTTTTCTTATAATTGTAGGATTCTTTTTACTAGTTAAGGGTGCTGATTATTTAATAACTGGATCCGAAGTAATAGCCTATAAATTTAAGATACCTCAATCAATAATTGGCTTAACTTTAGTTGCATTTGGAACTTCTGTACCTGAATTATTTATTAGTATTCAAGCAAGCATGACAGGAACATCAGATTTAATACTTGGCAATTTAATAGGAACTAATATTACTAATATATTACTTATTATTGGTATTGCCGCCTTATTTAAAAATATAACATTTTCTAAGGAAAATATTAAAACTGAGTTGCCATTTGTGGTGTTTACAACATTTTTATTTTATTTTTTAGCTAATAATGGTAGTGGTATAAGTAAAAATGATTCATTATTACTTATTGGTACATTAGCTATTTTCTTAATCTTCTTATTTAATGTAAAAAAAAGAACATTAGGAAGACCTAAAAATCCTAACTTATCTTTTCTTAAAACAATTGGTTTTATATTATCTGGGATTGTGCTTTTGATACTTGGTAGTAGACTTGTTATTGATTACTCAATGGCACTTGCTGAATTACTTAATGTAAATGAAGGCATTATTGGACTTACTATTATTGCACTAGGAACTAGTATGCCTGAAATTGTAACATTTATTGTTACTACATTAAAAGGTGAAAACGAAATGGCTTTAGGTAATATTATTGGATCTAATATAATAAATTTAACACTTATTGTTGGAATAAGTTCCTTAGTAAACCCTATAAAATATGATACATTTTATAATGAACATTTAATTATATTAATCATTGCATCTTTTTTACTTTTAATATTTGCTAACATAAGTAAAAAGCATACTTTAACTAAAAAGCATGCTTTACTATTTATACTTCTTTATGGAATTTATTTAATATTACTTATATAAGTAATATTTTTTTATCCGTGTTTTACTCTATCTGATTCTTCAGCTCTTTTTCCGTTGTTGAATCTGTCTACAGTTCCAACTAGGTATCCAGTAATTCTTCTTATTCTATCAAAGTTTACACCTTCACCTGTTGTTCTTCCTGTTACTGTTTCTTTTTGTTTTTCCATTTTATTACTCCTTTCCTTCTAATTTTCTTAATAAATCCATTGATACTGGTTCACCAGCACGTCTACCACATTTAGGACAAACATCTTTTATTACTCCAACATATCCACATACTGGATCTCTATCAACTGGATGATTTATAGCGCCGTAACCTATATTATATTTTCTCATTAATCTAACTATTGTTTCAAATGCTTCAAGATTATCTAGTGGATCTCCATCAAGTTCTATATAACTTATATGTCCTGCATTAGTAAGTGCATGATACGGTCCTTCTATACGTAATTTTTCAGCAAACGTTATATTATGATATACAGGAACATGGAATGAATTAGTATAATAATTACGATCAGTAACACCTTTTAATTTTCCATATACTGCTTTATCTATATTAACAAATCTACCTGATAATCCTTCTCCTGGTGTTGCTAAACAAGTAAAGTTAAGATTATATTTTTTAGCAAATTCATCACATTTATTTCTCATATGTGTAATAATTTCAAAACCTAGTTTTTCAGCCTTTTTACTTTCTCCATGATGCTCACCGATAAGAGCTTTTAAACATTCTGCTAATCCGATGAATCCGAATGATAATGAACCGTGTTTTAAAACTTTTTTAACTTTGTCATTTGGTTTTAATTTTTCAGAATCAATCCATACACCTTGACCCATTAAGAATGGAAAATTATATACTCTTTTATTACATTGTATTTCATATCTTTCAAGTAGTTGATCTTTCATAAGTTCCATTTTATCATCAAGTTCTTTATAAAAAGCTTCCATGTCAGGCTTTTCTTTTTTAGAATCTAGTATTGTACCGTGTTTAATACCTATTCTTGGTAAATTTAATGATGAAAATGATAAATTTCCTCTACCTGGTGTTACTTCTTTTTCTTTATCAACTATATTTCCTAGTACTCTTGTACGACATCCCATATAGCCAACTTCAGTTTTATAATTTCCTTCAATATATGACGCTTTATTAAATGGAGCATCTATAAATGACCAATTTGGAAATAATCTTTTAGCAGATACTCTTAAACTAAGTTTAAATAAATCATAGTTAGGGTCTTTTTCATTAAAGTTTACTCCCTCTTTTACTTTAAATATTGATATTGGAAATATTGGTGTTTCTCCGTGGCCTAACCCAGCTTCAGCGGCAAGCATATAGTTTTTTGTAACCATTCTTCCTTCGGGAGATATATCTGTACCGAAATTTATTGATGAGAAAGGTACTTGTGCACCAGCCCTAGAGTGCATTGTATTTAAATTATGTACAAATGCTTCCATTGCTTGATAAGTTCTTTTATCAGTTTTTTTCATAGCCTTTTCTAAAGCCATTTCTACCATTCTTTTTAGAACATCGTTTTCTTTATAAAATTTTTCAAAGTAATCTACTTTTACATCTATAGTAGTTATTTTACTAATATCTTTATCTAATCCTGCGATAGCAACAAGTTCTGTCATACCTTCTAAATCTAGATAATCATGCATAATTTCTTTAAGTATTTTTCTAAAAGATATTAGCACTCCTGGAGCTAGATAATAATCAAATGCTGGAATAGATTGTCCACCATGTTGATCATTTTGATTAGATTGTATTGCTATTGCAGCAAGTGCTGAATAACTCATTATATCGTTAGGTTCTCTTAAGTGACCATGTCCCGTAGAAAAACCATTTTTAAATAATTTATCTAAATCTATTTGATTACATGTTGTAGTACCCATTGCTTCGAAATCCATATCATGAATATGAATATCTCCATCATCATGTGCATCAGCATATTTTTTCTTCATTAAATAATCTTTAGCAAATTCTTTAGATACAGTAGCTCCGTACTGAAGCATTGTTCCCATAGCTGTATCTCCATCTACATTTGCATTTTCTCTTTTAGCGTCGTTTTCTGCAGCGCTTTTAAGACCTAAATTTTCTAAACTTTTAATAAATTTATGAGCCTTTTTATCATGAAAGAAATTTTCTCTAGATTTATTTCTTTTATCTCTGTACTCTGCAAAAGAATCATAAACATCTACATATTTATCTTTTTGAAGTGTATTTTCAATTATATCTTGAATTTCTTCAATTTTGATTTTATCTTTATCAGCATACTCTTTATTTATAGTTTTTACTACGTTATGATATACTCTTTGAATATCTTTCTCAGTATATTTGAATTTAACTCCATCTTCATCATTTGGATCTTCAACAGTTATACTTTCAAAACCTTTTTTTATAGCTAAAGCTATTTTAGTTCCGTTAAAATTAACTTTACTTCCATTTCTTTTAACTACTTGTAATTTATCAATTACTTCTGACTCTACATTACTCATATTACTCCTACCTTCTCTACAATTTAATTTTATTACTTATAAATATATAAATCAATATTTTTTTGCAATTTTACATTTATTATTTTTTCATTTTTCATTTTTTCTTAATTTTACTAAGTATTATATTTATCACATTTTTACACAAACCCTTTATTTATCAATAAAAATCGCATTTTTAAAAAAATAAAACACTTTACTTTTTTAAAAATGTTCGATTTTCATTTTATTTACATTGTCATTTTTTCGGTTGTAATATTTTGGTTACAAATTATTAATTTGCTATATTTTATTAGTTAGTATATAATTATATAGAGGGTGATTTTATGTACAAAGACAAAAGAATTCATATGATTGGAATTGGTGGAATTTCCATGAGTGCGATAGCTAGACTTTTAAAAAACGAAGGAGCTATAGTAACTGGTAGTAATACTGAGAACAATGATAATGTTAAAAAATTAATTCAAGAAGGTATTGATGTTTATATTGGAAACAATGATTCATTAATAACTGAAAATACTGATATAGTTATTTACACTAAAGCTGTATCCGAAACTGATCCAGAATTAGTTAAAGCTAACAAATTAAATTTAACTATATATGAAAGAGCAACTTTTTTAGGTATCTTATCTAAAGGTTATAAGAACTCTATATGTATATCTGGTACACATGGTAAAAGTACAACTACTGGTATAGCTTCTTTAGCATTTTTAGAAGCTGGACTCAATCCTACTATTCAAATCGGAGCAATACTTCCAGAAATTGGTGGAAATTTAAAACTTGGTGGAAATGATTATTTTGTTATGGAAGCTTGTGAATATAAAAATTCTTTTTTGAATTTTTTCCCAACTTCGATAATAATTACTAATATAGAATTAGATCATACTGATTTTTTTAAAGACTTGGAAGATTTTATAAATTCTTTTCAAAAGTATATTAATTTACTTCCAAATGATGGATATTTAATTTTAAATAATGATGATCAAAATTCAAAAAAATTAGATGTATCTCATATTAATAATGTAATAACTTATGCTGTTAATAATGAAGCTGATTTTACTGCTAGAAATATATCATATAATGATTTAGGTTTTGCTTCATTTGAAGTTTATCATGAAGAAAAATATTTAACTACACTTGATTTAAATATAAGAGGTATTCATAATGTTTATAACTCTTTAGCGGTATTTGCTCTTTTATATAATCATAATGCTAATATAGATGATATTAAACGTGGTATTGAAAAATATAAAGGTGTCGAAAGAAGATTTGAATATGTTGGTAAATATAATGAAATTACTGTATATGACGATTATGCACACCATCCAACTGAAGTAGAAACTACTTATAATACAGTCAAATCAATGACTTACAATAAATCTTATGCTGTTTTTCAATCACATACTTTTTCAAGAACTAAAGAATTTTTAAATGAATTTGCTGAAGTTTTAAGTAAGTTCGACAATGTAATTATCGCACCAATATATCCAGCTAGAGAAACAAATACATATAATGTTAGTGAAGATATGCTTGTAGATTTAATTAAAGATAAAAATAAAAATGTTATATATATTGATTCATATGATAAAATTGTAACTCATTTAAAAGATGTTGTAACTGATGGCGATTTGATAATTACTGTTGGTGCTGGACCTGTTAATGAAGTTGCTAAGAAAATAGTTAATAATTAAAAAAAAGTATCTTATTTGATACTTTTTTCTTTTTCATAATATTCTTTTATTATAGATAAATATTCATCTTTACTATTTGCTTTAACTATTTTCATTTTAGTTTCTTTAGTATTATTTAAATTTTTAAAATAATATGTAAGATTAGTTCTTAATTCCAACGTTGCTTCCGTTTCATTTTTATCTTCATAAAGTAAATTAATATGTGTTTTCATCATATTAACTTTTTCTTCTAAGGTTATTTCTTTAGGTAATGATCCATCATTTAAATAATCAACTACTTCTTTTATTAGCCATGGATTACCTAATATTCCTCTAGCAATCATTACTGCATCACAGCCAGTTTCTTTAAGCATTTTTTCTGCATCTTTATAACTAAGTATATCACCATTACCTACTACAGGAATTTTAACTGTCTCTTTTACCTTTTTAATAATATCCCAATTGGCATTACCTGAGTACCCTTGTGATCTTGTTCGTGCATGAACCGCTACAGCGCTTGCTCCTGCCTTTTCACAAACTTTGGCAATTAGTGGTGCATTTATACTATTTTCATCCCAACCGCTTCTTATTTTGACTGTAACAGGCACTGTACTTACTTCTACTACGGCTTTTACTATTTCATAAACTTTATCTGGATCTTTCATAAGTGCACTTCCTGCTTGGGCTCTTAGTGCAACTTTAGGAACTGGACATCCCATATTTATATCTATAATATCTGGTTTCATTACTTCAAGTATTTTTTTTGTGGCAATTACAAAAGATTCTACATCACTTCCAAAAATTTGCTGTGATATAGGTCTTTCACTCTCATCCATTTTTAATAAATCAAATGTTTTTTTGCTACCATACATTATAGCTTTATCTGATACCATTTCTGCAACTACTAAGCCAGCACCCATTTCTTTACATATTTTTCTGTAAGATGTATTAGTAATACCTGCCATTGGTGCGATAATTACATTATTTTTTAAAACTACATTACCAATTTTAAGCATTATAAACCTCTCTTCTTAGAACTATTTTAACATAAAAAAAGAAGATTATCTAGTTTTGATAACTTCTTCATTAGTCATTTCTAAAGCGCTTTGATTCACTTTAACATTTTGATTTTTAGCATCTATTGAAATTAATTGTCCTCCATGTAGTTTGCAACTAAAAGCTAGTTGGTCTGCATTTGGATCTTCTTTATAAATATGAACTATTTTTCCATCAGGTAATTCATAAGTTGCTTTAATTTCTACTTTTACAATTTCTTCTTTTTGTTCTTGTTGAACATTCTCATCCTTAATTTGTTCAATTTTATTTTCTACCTTAGTAGCTCCTAATTTTGTGCAATACATTACTTTAGTGGAATAACTAGGGTCACTTTTTAGAAAACTTTCTCTTCTTCCATTAGGAAAAACATAAGTCGTAACTTCATCTGTATCTGTTATTTTATTTGGTATATTTCTTTCAACAAATGAATCAACTTCATTTTTATTAACAGATTCAATTGATCCATTATTCTTTTTAAAATATATTAAATCTTCATTAGTTAAAGTTTTTTCTTCAGTTACTAAAGACTTTGCTTCAGGTTCTGGACTAATTAAAGGTTTAGCTTCTTCAGGTTGAATTAATGGTTTTGCTTCTTCTACTTTTGGATTAGGATTCACTACAATACTTCTTATAATTCCAGAATGTTCATTACTATTATCTTTATTTATTATATTTAATTTAGGTTCTTCTTTTTTCTCTTCAACTGGTTGAGCTATTAATGGTTGAGCTTCATTTCTACTAACATTCCATACTAAGTTACTTTTAGAACTAACTGGAGCAGACTCTAATAAAGAATTAAATTTATTTATACCTTTTTCAACTAACTTTCCTAGCATTTTCGTTGAAACTTTAAACGAAGCTGTTCTTTGGATTGATATATTTTTATTTTGTAAAGACATTATAGTGTCATTTAAGAAATCCGATTCATTTTTCTTTAATAATTCATCAGTCCAATCAGCACCACTATATTTATCTGCAAGTTCACTCTTTTTAAATTTTAACTCAGTTATTTTCTTTTGGTTTTCTTTTACTATTTCATTAACTGCTGTTTCAACTTCTTCTTTACTTGCTTGACTTACTTCTTCTAATAATTTTTTTACTTGTTTCATTTTCAATTTAATAGCTAGACTTCCCTTACGAAATATCTTTTTATTAAATAATGCTTTAATATCTTCTTTTTTCATAATTCCTCCCTGTTAGTCCTGTAACATTTCTTTTAACTTTTCAGTTATTTTTTTAACTACTTTTTCATCCGTAATGGATTTAAACAAAACTTCTTCTTCGTTCTCTTCAATAATAGCAGCTCTTATAAATATTTTTTGATTTTCATCCTGTGTATTATCAGTATATAAAACATACTTTTCATCACTAGAATCTAATTTAAATATATCAATGATAGTCACTTCTACTTCATTATTATTTTCATCTACTACTTTTAGTTTATTATCTTTCATATTTTCCCTCTTCTTCTACGCAATCATTTCTTTAATCATATCTATTATTTCTTTTAGAACTTCATTATCATCAACTTCAAGTAGTTGTATATTATCTCCATCTTCTTCAACTAATGATACATTTACTATTACATTAGAATCACTATCTTCTTTGTTGTCAGTGTATATAGCGTATTTTTTATTATTAGACTCAAGAGTAAAATATTTTAATATTTGTACTTCTATTTCCTCATTGTTTTCATTAATAATCTTTACTTTATTTTCCATTATCTTTTTTTCCCTTCACTATTCTCTTCTTTTTGTTCAAGTAATTTTTTTCTAGCTTCAAAAAGTGCTTTCATTTCTTCATGTCTTTTGTTGGTTTCTATATTATTGTTGAAACCTTCTTTTTTATCGCTTTGAAAGTAACTTTCTGTTTGTTTGTTATTTTCGTCAAACAATGTTTTTTTTGCTACATAATCATATTCTTTATTCATGTATTATCACCTACTATTCATTTTATCATTGCAACTTAAAATAGTCAACAAAACTTGAGTTAACTATTTATTATTCAGAACTTTTTCTAACTCCAATTTTATTTGGTCTTTATTAAATGGTTTAGCTACATAAGAAGAAAAACCCATTTCTATATATTTTTTCTTAGATCCTGATATTGCATCTGCCGTTAAAGCTATAACTGGAGTATTAAATTTTTCATCTTTTTTTAGTTCTTTAAGAACTTCTTCTCCACTAAAATCAGGCATCATTATATCCATTAGTATTACATCATAATTATTTTTTCTTATCATGTTTATACTTTCTTTTCCATCAAGTGACTCATCTATAGTCATTTCAAGTGGTAAAAGTGCTCTTTTAGCAACTTTTATATTAAGTATGTTATCATCTACTATTAATACTTTTTTATCTTTTAGCATCACATTGGAAGTGTTTATAACAGATTTTTTATCTTCGTTAAGAGGTTTGTCCATTTTACTTATCTTTTGATTAACATTAATAACAAATAAAGAACCATATCCATAACTTGATTGAACATTAATTTTCCCACCTAATATATCTACTAACTTTTTAGTTATTGCAAGTCCTAAACCAGTTCCTTCAATAGTTGAGTTTTTTTCTGCATCTAATCTATCAAATTTTTCAAATAATCTTCCTAAATCTTCTTTTTTTATACCTTTTCCAGTATCTTCAATACTAATTATAAGCCTCGTTTTTTTATCTTTATTAATGCATTTAACATGTACTTTAACATATCCTTTTTCAGTATATTTAACTGCATTTGATACTAAATTATTGATAACTTGTTTTAAATGGTTTTTATCTCCATATAATTCATAAGGCAAATCTTTAGCATAGGTTACCTGCAGTTTTAAATTCTTGCTTCCTATTCTAGTTTCATTTAATCTTATTACACTATCAACTATATCTATTATTGAATATTCCGTTAAGATAGTTTCCATCTTATCACTTTCTATTTTAGATATATCTATTATATTACCAACTATTTCAAGTAGTGTATTTGAAGCATTAACTATATCTGATGCATCTTCTTTAAATTCTTGTGGAAGAGTTTCCTTATCAAGCATATCTTGAGATAAACCTACTATTGCATTAAGAGGTGTACGTATTTCGTGACTCATACTTGATAAAAAGTCAGATTTAGCCAAATTAGCTCTTTCTGCTGCTGCTTTAGTTATATTAAGTTGCTCAATCATTTTAACGTCAGGATTTTCAATTGTATAGTACATAACCATAACAATAAATGCAGCAATAGGGGTAGTTAAAAGTATATCAGGAAAAAACACAACCACTATTATATTTACTATAACTAAAACAAATATTAAATAAAGTGGGATATATTTTCTGTTGGCTAAATTATTTCTGTTATAATACAAATTTATAATTAGAAGAATAAAATGAATTACAGTTGTAACTATAACTATTGTAACAGCTGCTCCTCTAGAATACATGATGTCATTTTCTTTTATAATATCTATCGGAAGAAAAAATATTAATAATATTATCGTTGCAATTATATATTTATATTTATCAGAAAAACTATCTATAAATTTATTGAATTTATTTTTTTTATTTTCTCTTAAAGATAATGTGTAAACACTAAAATATGAAACCCAAAAGAATAAAAATGATAAATAAAATTTATTTAATAATTTGAGCAACATTATTACATTATCATTAAGATCATATATAGAAGTTACAACTATAATTACTATGTCTAAAGAAAGAGCACATAAAGTAACTATCAATAATTTTGAATATATGCTTGTTTCTATATTTTTGATTCTTTTTTTTGTAAAGAATATAAATATTATCATTAAGATAGATAAAAATGCATATGATTGAAAATATATATTACCCATAAATACTTAATACTCCATTCTATTTTTTTAATTATATCATAATTTTTAAAAAATAAAAAGAAAGTAATTCATTTACTTTCTACATATAGTTCTAGTTATAATATCGTTTGCTGCTTCTCTTGGTATATTAGGATATAATCTTAAATAGTTATCTTCGAAATAGCGCAACATTGATTCAATATGTTGTTTATTTAATTCATTGATATTTGGAATATTGCTTTGACTAATTATTTCTAACAATTTCTTATCCGAAATAAATGTTTGTACACCTATTTGTTCTTGATTAAGACTAGCATTATTCATATCATTTAATATTTTTAATTTAGCTGATACTGGTAAATAATTTTCCTTAATCGCTTTTAATATATTATTCCATAATCCTATATATTCAACTGTATTATAATGAACATCTAATTCATGTTGATCTGGCAACATAGAAAAATAATTTCTAGTTACTCCCGGTACGTATACTGTATTAGGTAATTCTTTACATATTTTTCTTATATAATAATCAAGATCACTAACTATTCCAGTTCCCATTAAATTAGGTAATCCTACAACATATATTTGTGCCATCGGATTATCTATTAATATTTCTTGGAATAACATTTCTGCTTTTTGTGAATCTTTTTTAAATAATCTTGGAATATTTAATAAATCTTTAAAACTTCCATTTCTAATTGCATTAGTAAATAACCCTGTAAATCCACAGTAAATAATAACATTGTTATTTAATTTAACACAGTCTTTCATTCCTAGGTCTTCAACAGGTAAATCGACATAATTTTGTCTATGCTCATCAGTCCAAAATTTTGGATATTTATGAGTCTTTTGATCTATATCTGCTAAACATAAATCTCTTATTTCTTGTTGTTTAATATTCTGATTATACCAATATAATATATTTGGTTCAGCATTTCTTCTTACTCTAGCAAAATCATATGATTTGATATTACCAGTTTCATTTGCTAACTCATATAAATGAGTTCTTTGTACAAATGGTTTTATAACAGAATTTTTACTATATCCTGCACTTATTGAATTACCAATAATAGTCATGTTGTTATTAGATAGTGTGTTGATTAATATTTCTGATAATTCTTTGTCAATA
>CAYJBC010000020.1:0-17571 GCA_964368535.1 uncultured Muribaculaceae bacterium | reverse complement strand
CATCGTCTTTTAAAATCGCCGTTCTGCCTGCCCACGCCTCGACTGGGTTTTGGTTCTCGTTTAGGCTTACCGTTCTAAGGTCAGTGATGTTGTAAACAGCATCGCCTGTGGCATCTGCCCAAAATAGGAAGTGGTAGTCCTTCGAGCGGTCGAGGATAACTTCAAACTGACCGTCGTCATTTGTGCTTTGCGCTATCGCTACTTCGGTATACATTGCATCGTGATATGCCACCATTATATAGCGTGAAACGTTGGTCGCTCCTGCACGCGTTGCAATAGCATCTTCTGCCGTAACGCTAATGCTTACTGTTTCTGTTTGGGCTGTTGTACCAACCTCCTCTTTTTGACAGCCCACTGCTAATAGAGCGGTCGCTATCATACTTAAAATTATTCGTTTCATATTTTTATGTTTTTTATTTTAATCTCTATCACTTAATCTCTAATTAAAAAGCGAGGACAGCCCTGACATAAATGCCGGTGCTCTTATAGGTGAGGCCCGTGGTGCCATCATCGAAGACCGCGCGCCACGCACCGTCGTCGCTCTTCTCAGTGGAAGACCAATAGTAATATTCTGATATTTTTGTGCCTGCTGCGTCTGTTATCGTTTTGTTAAAATCTGCTCGGTTGGCTACATATTTGGAATCGTCGTGGCTGGTCATAAATTTTTGATCCCCCCAATCCGTTATTGTGTTGCCGTCAATAGTTCCGCCACTACCTGCTATCAACTGCAAACCGCTCATACCTGCAAATAGCTCTTTTAGTTCATCTTTCGGTGGGCAGTACCAATCTTTTCCGCCTACGGCGTAATCATTTGCCCAAGCTTTTGCTTCGTCCCAAGTCTTATTAGTTTCCTCATCCAACGAAACTATCTTGCCGTTTTTTCCGCCATTGCTTACCGAAAAGACAACGCCAAGGATTTGGTCGCCCGTAGCACCATAAGGGTAGGTGTCGCCAATCTTGTAGGCTACTGGTTCTGTTGGCTCAAAATGCTCGTACTCGTCCCAAGCGTCGGTTGCCGTAACGGTGAAAGTGCCAGCCTCAAGAGAGGTGTAGTGACCGACGATGTTGGTTGCACGGTTAGCCTTTAGCGGTACGTTTGGAACATCGAATGCTGCTTCGGTGGGAGCACCCTCGCTTGTGCTGCTCATTGTGAATGTTACCTTATCAAGAACAGTCTCTGTCGTCGTAGAGTTTGCAAGGACGTAGATAGGGTCGCTGTTGAGTGTTACGTTCGTTGTTGAGCCATCTATGTTATTTGCAAGGATGAAGGTCTCGGTGCGTGACACTGCGCCGCTTGCCTCTTCCGATGAAATATCAAAGATTGTAGGGTGATTAAACTCCATTTCAAGGGAGCTGTTCGGCAGTATCACACCCGTCTCCATCAAGTTAATCTTCGCTACGGCACGAGTAAGCGAAACCGAAAGATTAGCATTTACACCTGTTGGGATATGGAGCTTTCCTGCCCACGCCTCAACAGGGTTTTGGTTCGCTTTTAGAGCTACTGCTGTAAGGTCATCGGTGTCGTAGGTAGTCTCACCTCCTGCAACATCTGCCCACAGCAGGCAGTAATACTCCGTATCACTTTCGAGCGTAAGGGTGAAAGTGCCGTCCGTGCTCTCTTGTTGATCGTCATACGTTGTTGTGTATGTATTATCTGTGTACATCTGCATCAGATAGCGTGTAACATCTGTGGCAGCACGAGTGCTCACCGCATCATCTACTGCGACATTGATAGTCACCGTTTCGGGGTTGTTGGCTGTCCCAACATCCTCCTTTTGACAGCTCGTCAGCATAGCTACTATGCCAAGAGCCAGAATTGAAAAATACTTTCTCATAATTAAAAAAATTGTTTATAATGTTATTACTTTGTTTTTGTATCTAAAAATAGAAATTTATATCCTCATCCCACTCTGTCTCCACACTCACACCACCTTTACCCGAAGTAAGGAAACCGCCCGTGATAGTGGTTATATGATTCGCCTTGTAGTTTATTACAATGCCGTTTACTGATGTTACTACCTCTCCGCTTTTGTCTCGTAGGTAGATGCTCACCCTTACGCTCGACTCCTTGCCGTTTACCATCACATAATCCGAGGCGAGGGTTGCGCTCTGCTCTGTTAGAGAGCTTATCGTGTTTGTGTATTTGTAGCCAGTGTCCGAGCCGTTCAAGATTCTATCCACCATATTATAAGCCGTGGGGAAGAAGTTTTCGTAAACTATCTGCACTTGCAACTCCTCAATTGGTGGGAGCTTGTTATCCTTTTCTCGCAACTCATTATATTTCTCAACATCGGTAGCTACTATCTTGTACTTGGCAAAGGGGCGATGTAGTTCTATAGTCTGCGTTCTGCTCTCGCCAGCATTTATAGATGTAGTCCCTGCATATGCATCTTTGTTGTCGCTGCCAGCCGTGTAGCTCACTTGGGGCCGTACCCTTATGCTTTTGGTGTTGGCTGTGATATAGTAATTATCTATGTTGGCGTGCTCAGAGTAGTCGCTCCACACCCTTACATCATATTCGCCCTTTTCAAGTAGCAGGTCTATACGAGGGTTGTCATTTATAAAGAGGGTCTTGCGCATCACCCTTGTTTCGCTATCTTTTTTGAATACCTCGACTACCGCTCGAAGTTGTGGCACGCTCGCAGACTTTGTGAAAGGCTGAAACTCCATATTGGGATATACCAATTCAAGCGTAGTCGGGGTCATAGCCTCGGTAATTGGTTGATCGGTTATTGTGATTATAGTCTGCAATAGACCGCCTGCCACCTCACAGCTCACCATCCCTGTTAGCATATCAGAATATAACTCTTCGGTATATACCGTTTTTAGTTGATTCATAAACGTGAATAGCTCTATGGAGGGCAACGTTAAGCTATCGCTCTTTGTTTGTGCCACATCTAAAAAGCCTTCTTCTGTGTTAAATACGGCTAAGATTGTATATGAACCGCTCTCGATAAGTTTATGTTCCAGTGCCACCTCTTCCATATCGGTGTGGTAGTCGTGGCGAACAAGCATATCCTCCTCGTCGAAGAAAAGAAGGTGCAAATCGTTAAATGGTCTATCCATCACAGCATCGGTGTTAAAACCAACAACGATGGCAGGCTCTTCAATATTCTTCCAATCGTTGCACTCTCTTTCACACGAGGCGAATAGTAGTATTAGTGTTAATATATATAGTATCTTTTTCATCGCCTCTAAAATTTATAGGTTACACTTAGCTGTGAACTCAATATATAGTTCGGCTTTTGCTCACTCTGTGGCATAGCATCAATGCCTTTGCCCGAAAGGTAGTCTGCACCAACTGTTAGGCGTAATCCCCATTTATCGTTAAGTCTGTAAGCTCCTGCCACATCCACCCCTGCACTAAAATGGGTAGCATCTCCGCTTCCTATCTTTGCTCCTGCGCTCTTGATATCCGCCATAGAGTAAGCCATACCCACCTTTGGAGACAAAAGTACTCCCCAAGGGGTGTTGCTTTTGAAAATAGAGAGAATGTCGAAGTTTACCTTTGCGCCCAGTTGGAAGATGTTTACTGCTGATTTTATATCTGCGTACTTGTAACATTTAACCCCTGCAATAGGTGCATAGTATCGTTTGCCATTGGCATAATATAGATTTTCACAACCCTCAAAAGCTGTCATATTCGCTCGTGAGTAATCAAGCGATAGTTCGGCAGAGATCAAGCGTGAGAACTCCACACCACCAAATATCTGCGTCCCAAAACCAACACCTTTGAATGATGAGATCACAAGGTTTGCTCCTGCTCCAGCACCTATGTAGTAGCTTTTCGTTGTAGATTGTGGGGTATCAGTAATCACCTCTTGTGGTGCTTCTGCAATCTCTTTTTGAGGCTGTTCGACAACCTCGGCTATTATAACTGTCTCGTTTTCGATAGCCTTCTCTTGCTTAGTCTCTGATTTTGTTTGCTCTACCACTGTAAGTTGTACGACCTCTTCTTCAGGCTCATTTTGAGATGTTATTTCAATCTGTATCATCTCCGCAATATCAACACGGCGTGCCTTATCGTTACTTTTGGCAGAGAGGTCAATGCCTCCTTTGCCCAATGCAATGCGCTCTGGCGATATGTCGTAGCGCACCTGTAACCACTGTGAGGCGGCATTCGCTCGGCGGTGAGCCACTCGAATGCTCCCTTCTTCGTTATGTAGCGGGTCTGCCCAACCCGTTAGAGTAACCTTCGTTGTGGAATTATCTTTGAGCCACTTGCCAACTTCGTGGAGTTTTTGTTTCTGCTCACCCTGAGCTTCAATGCTGTTCCAATCATAGTAGATTGTGTAGCGTACCACAAGGGAATCTCGGCTCTGAGCCTCTGCGCTCACTACTGCACAGGCTGCTAGCAAGAGCGTTAATAATAATTCTCTCATATTTATCTCTTTTTAATTTTACCGAAAAACAACCAAGGAGGCTGCAAAAAGAGGTTTAACTCTCATTGCAGACTCCTTGAAAATGTGTATCTTAACGCGCGAGTAATGGGCGATAAGTCTATTGTGTGTGTGTGTGTGTGTGCTTGCACAATTATTTGAGTTACACAAATTTACAGACGAAAAACCACCAGAAAAATTCACTTTTCTGATACCTAAATCTCTATTTGGCATTTGGTTTCTCATCGACTTTTATTTTACAGCACTACACAATTACGCATAATACGTCGCAAAAGTAGTAAAAAAAAACCATATACGAATGATTTTAGCAACTAAATCTTCTGTTACTCAAGAGAAAAACATAGCGTTAATATTTCAAAGAGCGTAATTGAAATTCCATATCCGTAGTTGTTACAATCAATCGTTTAGGGAGTGGATCGCACCAGCTTTGTAAAGATATTCTCTCGTGAGTGTAGCTTAACACCCGTTGAGTGGCGTGAGAGCAGCGAAATTACCACACTTGAATTGTTGAGGAGTAAAAAAGAGCGTAACAGTAACTCGTAATGATCGCATTGAGATGGGGCAAGTTTTGGGCGAAGAGATAGTAACATCACTCAATGCAAAGTCGATTCACAAGCAAATAGAGAGTAATGCAGAGGACAATACAAACAAAGATTAAATGAAATATATTGGGTGGATTTCTTGTAAATTCACTCATTTTTTGTACCTTTGTACTTGAAGAGCAAGGAACGTATAGATAGTAATATATCTAATGCACTAAAAAGCAATAAGCAGAACAAAGCACGTTGCAAATCCGTTACCTATCTCGCCAAATCATTTTGTAACAACTTGATTTTCAAAGGTTTTTACTCAAACCTCTTATTCTTGGGCTGAAGGCAAATGTACACGAGATAGCGCACACTTATCAAACTGCATACCCAGACGCAAAAGTTCTATATCCTGGTAAGAATGATTTTACACCTGCAAATCGTGTAAAACTCTTCAATGAGATTAAGAATAATGATTGGGATGTGGTTATCCTCACACACGACCAGTTCGGCAAGATTCCTCAGTCGCCCGAAGTGCAACAGACAATACTTCAAAAAGAACTTGACTCAGTGGAAGAGAGCTTAAATGTGCTACGTGAACAAGGACGTGACATCTCACGCTCTATGCTAAAAGGGTTAGAGAAACGCAAGCAGAACCTTGAGGTTAAGTTAGAGAGTATCTCCCACTCTATTAATGAACGAACAGATGACGTAGTGGATTTTAAGCAGATGGGGATAGATCATATCTTCGTTGACGAATCGCATAAATTTAAAAATCTCATGTACAGCACCCGCCACAGTCGTGTCGCAGGCCTTGGCAGTCAAGATGGTAGCCAAAAAGCACTCAATATGTTATTCGCTCTACGCACGATTCAAGATAAGACGCAAAGAGATTTAGGAGCAACCTTCTTGAGCGGTACAACTATCTCAAACTCACTTACTGAGCTGTATTTGCTTTTCAAATATCTACGCCCAAAGGAGCTTGAGAGGCAGAAGATCAACTGCTTCGATGCGTGGTCGGCAATCTTTGCTAAGAAGTCCACCGACTTCGAGTTTAGTGTTACCAATCAAATCGTGCAAAAGGAGCGTTTTCGTTACTTTATCAAAGTGCCTGAGCTGGCATCGTTCTATAACGAGATTACAGATTACCGAACAGCTAAAGATGTAGGTGTGGATAGACCTGAAGCCAATGAGAAACTACATAATATTCCACCTACGCCACAGCAGGAGGAGTTTATCCAAAAGCTAATGAAGTTTGCCGAGACGGGCGATGCTACAATACTTGGACGTGCGCCACTTAGCGAAACGGAGGAGAAAGCAAAGATGCTTATTGCTACCGACTATGCTCGCAAGATGGCTCTTGATATGCGTATGATTTCACCTCGCTATGAAGATCATATCGACAATAAGGCATCGCATTGTGCTGCTAATATTGCTAAATATTATAGGCAATATGATGAGCACAAGGGGACACAGTTTGTATTTAGTGATCTTGGCACATATAAATCCGACCAATGGAATGTATATAGTGAGATAAAGCGCAAACTTGTAGAGGATTACAAAATACCTGAACACGAGGTGCAGTTTATTCAGCAGCATAAGTCGGAGAAGCAACGCAAAGATATTATTGCTGCTATGAATGAAGGAAATGTGCGTGTACTATTTGGCTCAACTGATATGCTCGGCACAGGTGTAAATGCTCAACAAAGAGCGGTTGCTATCCATCATCTCGACTCACCTTGGAGGCCAAGTGATTTGGCTCAAAGGGATGGTCGAGCTATTAGAAAAGGCAATGAAGTTGCAAAGTTGTATGCTGACAATAAGGTAGATGTAGTTATATATGCCGTTGAAAAATCGTTGGACTCCTACAAGTTTAACCTACTTCACAATAAGCAAATGTTCATCTCTCAGCTAAAGAGCGGAGCTATGGGTGCACGCACTATTGATGAGGGTTCATCGGATGAAAAATCGGGAATGAACTTCTCGGAGTATATGGCTATTCTTTCGGGAAACACCGACCTGCTTGATAAGGCGAAACTTGAAAAGAAAGTGGTCGCCCTCGAATCGGAACGCAAGGCATTCAACAAGGATAAGCACAATTCTGTCTATAAGTTGGAGGCTCTCCAGCACGATATTTCGTCCAACGCTGCAACCACAGCCAAGATGCAGGGTGATTACAAGCTCTTTACGGAGCGTGCGCAGGTGGATAGCGATGGGCAACCGACGACAAACCGAGAGCTGAGTCAAACGAAGTTTGAACTCAGCCGAGGTGCGAAGGAGGAAGGCGAAGCCAACAAACTCAATCCTATCAAATTATATGGTGTGGATAGCACCGATATTAAGGTGATCGGGGCGAAACTCGCAGAGATCAACGAGAAGGCTCGCACTCCCGATGGCACAGCCAAAGAGATTGGCGAGCTATACGGATTCAAGCTACTCGTAAAAACGGAGTCCTCGACAAAGGATCTCTTCGAGATGACGCAGAATAAGTTTATGGTGCAGGGCGTGACCCCTGGCGAGAATGGTGTGTTGGTGAAATACAACTACAACAACGGAAATATTGCCTCCGATCCAAAACTCGCCTCGATGAACTTCCTCAATGCCTTAGAGCGTATTCCGCAACTAATTGAGCAGTATGTCGCACGAGGCGAAAAGCTACAAAGCGATGTGCCAATCCTCCAACAAACTGCCGCAGGAACGTGGCGTAAAGAGGACGAATTACGAGACCTCAAAGCCGAAGTCGCAGCCCTTGAGCGCAAAATCGCCCTCTCACTAAAACCTGTCGATCAGTCGGATGACAAGGAGCAAGGCAAGGAGCAGAGCAAGGAACAAGGCAAAGACGAGAAGCTGGGTAAGGGGCAAAGCTCAGAGAGTATCGGCAAACCTACCTACTCCCCAACTCCCAACGCTGACGACAAGGTTGTCGTGGCGAGGATTAGGATGTAGTTTTCACAACAACGGCTACCACATTTGTGCGGTAGCCGTTGTAATTCTTACTATTTCCAAAGTAGTTCATCTTGCCAATCTTTTGGAAATCCCATAGCGTTAGTGTCTATCGTTGGATACTCTTCTAAAAGAGCTACTAACTTAGACTTAAAGCTATTATTTGGAGAGACCGAAAATAATAGGTATTTTATCATACAAAGTCTATAATATGCTCTGCTGTTATCAATATCTACATTTATCCAGCTATATTTTGATTTTTTTGGAGACATCACAGATAGCGGTAAAACTCTATTCCATAATCTACTGTGATGGCAGCAAATATTTCGCAGACCCGCAAGTGAAAGCATCCAACTCTCTAAAACATCTGGGCTTAAACCAAATTTTTGAGAAATCTTTTTTTGCAGCGACTTTTGATTAAGACCCTTGAATATTCTACTCAAATTTCCAAATGTTAATATTTCCGCTATCATCCAAGATGGAGGATAAGCATCAGAATACTTCTTTTTAAAGTGGATTATGAAGTCATCTTTGCTGCGTTCTAAATCTCTATCTATATTATTAATAAACTCCTCGAAATAGTTACGTTCTGTCTTTTTCCCGAATCGTTTGTCTAAACGGACATCAACTCTAAAATTATTAGGATTAGTCATCCAAAAAGGATCTCCAAAAAATTCACTCGCAGTATTTACCATAATACTCCTTATAGACACCTCAATCTTTTCAATTTCATTGAAGCATAATATTCGCAACTTCCTATCAAATCGATACATATCCATTGCATTTTTAAAAGAACTCCCTTTTTTGTATGAATGATCAGACTTTGGTTCTGTGAGTAATGGATAGAAGTAGGCACTTAATCTAAAGTAACCTATGTTGTGGATATATGCTGCTGCTTTTTGCTCATTTGCAACACATAACCCTCTATCTTTTAGTATCTCAACAAGTTCAGATGGAGATTTGTATTCTTTTGTGAATTTTGTTTTCATATAGATATAAAATAAAACGACTCGCCGATTTGAGCATTGTAAAGAGGCTTGGCGAGTGCTATTGAGTGCAAAGATAGCACACTTTCGTTGATTTACCAAATATTATTCCAAATATTTTTACAGGTATGCTTCTTTTTTACTTTGTGTAAAACGCTAATTATTAGATTTTAGTGTGTAATTTATTGCCCTCTTGCGAAAAAAAACTACATTACGCCCTTAATAAACGCCATTAAGTCATCATAGTAGAATAACCTTCGCCCCTGCTTACCTTTATGGTATCTTAAACCTTTATTACAATATCGCCATAATGTGACATCTGATATATTCAGCATACGTTTTACCTCTGCTGAATCATATAATTTTGAACTACCTTCTTCTTTTGCTTCGAGGAGCCTATCTAATTTTGACTCCACACGATTCAATTTGTCGAGCACCCTCAGGGTGCTTATATCTAAGTCATCTTTTGTTATCATAGACCTCTCATATAATATTTTTTATTATGTATATCCTTTACAATTATCCCCTCGGTTGTCATATCCTTGATATAGTCGCAGGCGGTGCGCTCTCCGATACCTGTTAGATCTTGCAACATTTGACATAGATCGCCATAGGTGATATGCGCCACTTGCGAGAATACCTCCTCGCTTAGTTTGCTCAGGTCGTGTCGCTTGCGCTTAATGCGAGCCTGCTCCGATTTATTACCTATGTAGGTGTGCATATTCTGCTCCTTGCTCCACGAGAACTGCATCAATGGGACATCCAGTGCACTGCCATCACGAACCTTTAGAGCTTTGATAACCGATATTGCGGGGTCCTTATCTTTCTCGATGGAGAGTATCGCTGCCGCCTTGCGTTGCACTTCAGAACCTAAATGCCCTCTGAGCTTCAATCCATTGGGTACATAGTGCAGCACACAAACGATGCAGGTGTTATATATCCCTGCCAATCGATAAAGCTCCTCGATAACGGCAATACTCTCGCCCTCATCATTGGCGCAACGCACCAAATCGGCAATGCCATCAATCACCACAAGGTGAATACCATCAAACTCGTAGTAATATCTATCCATACTCTGAATTATGGCTTTCATACGCTCTTTGCGAGAGAGTGCCGTTAGCGAAAAGGATTTAAACTCTTCGGGCGTGCTCTCCATATTGGCTCGTCGCAAGAGGTTTGAGATATTTTTATACAGCTGCACCTCAGATTGTTCGGTGTCGTATAGCAACACCGCTTTATGGTTAATATTTTTGAGAACAGTTGTCCCCAAGGTATCAATATTTTCTGAGCCACTGCATATTGCACCAGATAGCAGGGAAGCAACAAAGCTACTCTTGCCCGTACCCTCGCCACCTGTTATACCAAGCAGATTCCCCTGCGTGCCGAGTGGGACATTTGCCACACTCACTAGCTCTTCGGCACGCTTTGGGGGATTGCTATAATCTATTTCACAAGAGGACAACATTGTCATAGTAGAATCATATATTTTATCCAACACTAAAGCAAAAATATTTAGAAGATCCTTGCGAGTATATCCAATCTTGAAGTAATCGGATATATCCTTCTCGCTCTTTTCGCCACTCAGAGGAAGCTCCAGTCGCTTGACATCGTATCGAGTAAGAGACTCCGCCAAATTCAGGCTACTCGCTTGCCCTGCCTTGTCCATATCGAAAAGTATAACGATATGTTTGAAGCGGTGGTAAAGCGAGTTGATAATAGCATCGGGGATTGTCTTAATAGTCTCACTGTTAAAGCAGATTGCATTAAAACCCCTCACCGAGAGCGACAATACATCCTTTTCACCTGAAGTGATAAAGACTATATCACCCTTTGCAGGTAGCTGCTCCAGCCCAAAACTGTGGCCCTTCTCGGTGTCGCCTCCATATTGAAATCTCACCTTAGAGTTTGGGCGATACAGTTTTATGTACCCCTCACGCAGGTATCCAAATATCGGCTCGTTAATGCTTGAGCGAAGTTGATAGGGCTTGCCCTCACGACTTACGCTACTATACTCGGCAATTGATACCACATTGAATCTATCCAGCGTGCGTTTGTCGATGCCATACTGCGCCCAAAAGCTCTTTTCGCTCTCACGATATGGTTGCGTCTTGATGGTATATGCGAATCCCTTGCGCTCACGCTCCTCCTCTTTGTGCTTTTGGGGAGTGATAGCGAACTGCGATGATGACCGAGAGAACGGAGTCACCTGTGCTCCACCCTCACGGTCAAAAACTCCTAAACCAAGATCTTTGTCGATTATCTTTGCCACCTCCTTAAAATCTCTGTTACTGTTCAACCCACATCTAATCGCCACCAAGTCGAAGCAATCACCGTGAAATCTAGCATCTCCAAAATCGTGCATCACATACTTACCATCTTCGTTAGGGTAGATATTGAATGACTCGTTCTTGTCATCATACATAGGGTTCTTGAAGTTTTTTCTACTCCGACACTTCTCGCCCAGATAATGCACAAAGACATCAAGCCCATTATTTGTTCTTCTTAGTATTTCGTCTCTTTCTAACATATTCTGCGTGTCCTATAATTATATCCTCCATTGATACCTTTGTGCTGCTGATTACGCCACTATCAAACGCCTCACGAATGACATCTAATTTATACATTATCAACCTACCTCTCTTGAAATATGAGATGTTAAAATCCTTTCGTATGCGACGCATAGTGCGCTGACTAATATCGATATATTCGCACAGTCGATACTCTGCGATATAGTCCTCTTCGTTAAATGGCAGCTCTTGATATAGGTATCCCTGAGCCTCCAAACACCCAATCAAGGTGTAGGCATTGCTCAGTAGCGATTTAATCTCTCGCATATATCCCAAGTTACGCTCTAATTTCTCATCCATATTCTCTTTGTTTATTTCCGCCTACAAAGTAAGATCAAGCGCAGCAATTAAACTCACAAGGTTCGCCAACCTTGGGGCATTTTGTTGGTGATTTTGTGTGTAACTTATTGAGTGCTAAAGGTTATTTGTTTGCAGTTGGTGGGTTTTCTCCCATATACACAGATGTATTTGCTCATAAATGTATAGTGTGAGATTTTATAACTGTTTAACTGCAATGTAGTTATCAGTGAAATATTTGTGCAAATAGGGGTAATGATTTACGTGCGGAGATAAAAGCTCTAATCTACGCATATTTTGCGGTGAATAGTGCGTAGATCATCTCTAATGAAATAGAAATGTCCTGTTTTTCGCACAGAAAACAGGACATTTTTACTTAAATTGGCTGTAAAACATCGGCTTGAAAGCATCTATGAATTAGCATTTTACACCTGAAAATAGAAGTGTAATTTTTGCGAGCACCTACCCGCAAAAACAATGATACGTACATTTCTGTACAGCAGTTGATTACAGCCGATATTTCACTCAGTTTTGTCGTAAAAGTTTACAATTTTTGCGACAAAATGAGTATCGAATCAAGAAACCTAATACCTCATAACCTTAAGGTGAAAAGTAAGGTAAGGTAGGTTAGATTCTGCTCGACTCCATCTCCCTATGGCAACGATGGCTCTTCATCTCACTGCAAAACATATTACAACTACTGCAAACTGCAAGCTATATCTATATATAGCTTGCAGTTTGCAGTAGTGTGAAAAAATTGTGTTTCAATAATTTGCGTATCTCAAAATTGTTTTGTAATTTTGAACCCGAGATCAAGTGGTAGCAAATTTATGATTTAGGGCACAAAAGCGGTCTTTTTCGGTTTTCTCTAAATCATTACCCCTAAAGATTATCAAGAGCGTAACAAGCTGATTGTGAGATATATGGAGAGCAGGGTTCACAATCCTCTCTCTCCGCCAAGTGCGGAAGCAAATCGAAGAAAAGAGCTGTAAACTAGACGTTTACGGCTCTTTTTGCGTTTGGGCGAGGGGACAAATCGGGGCGGTTTGGGGTGGTTTTCACGGACAAAATCGGGGACGATGGGAATAATTGAAAAAGTGTCCCCTATTTGTGTAACGTGCACTAATTCAATATACTGCTACGATATGCGTAGCGATGATTTCAGCTGTTGTTCATACCTTTGCAAGGTGAAACTTGCAAAGTAAATATTAATCGTAAAAATATTAGAAGTATGAAGACAGTAACATTCAAAATTCTCTTTGTAACAAAGAAGAGTCGTATGGCTAAAAATGGCGAAGTGCCTATTATCCTGCGCATTACCGTAAATGGTCAGCGTGTCGAGACGACCGTAAATCTAAAAGTTGCCCTCTCAGATTGGAACGTTGTGGCGTGCAGGTCTATGGGTTCGACAAAAAAAGATAATGAACTCAACGACCGCCTCGACACTATCCTCCTACGCATTATGCAAATCTATCGTCAAATGGAGATTGATGGGGCGACAATCACCGCAAAGGCTATTCTCGACGAGTACCAAGGCAAGAACACAAAGGAAGTGGTCACAATTTGTGACGTGTTCAGCGAGCATAACAAGCGTTGCCACAAATTGATTGGCAAAGATATGTCAAAATCGACCGTAGAGCGTTATGAGACCTGTTTGCGCCACCTCAAACAGTTTCTCCAATTCACCTTTGGGCAGGAGGATATTCCAATCGAGAATATAAACCACAAGTTTATAAAGGACTATGAGTTTTGGTATAAGACCGAGAAGAATTGCTCGCACAACACAACGACCAAATATCTCAAAAACTTTAAGAAAATTATTCGCATTGCTCTTGCTAATGAGATAATTACACGTGACCCATTTGCAAATATTAAGTTCTCTTTGGAGGAGGTAGAGCGTGACTTCTTGGAGGATCACGAGCTACAAATAATAATGAACAAAAAGTTTGGTATTGAGCGACTTGAGCAGGTGCGAGATGTATTTATCTTCTGTTCGATGACTGGTCTCGCCTTCTCGGACGTTAAGCAACTCAAGGAGGAGCATATCTCGATTGATAATAATGGTGCGATGTGGATTAGAAAGCGTAGGCAGAAGACAAATAATATGTGTAATATACCGCTCTTGGATATTGCACAGCAGATTTTGGAGAAGTACAAAGAGCACCCAGCACGCAGGAATGGCGCACTGCTTGTTGTCCCCTCAAATCAGAAATTCAATAGCTACCTGAAAGAGATTGCCGATTTATGTGGAATTAGAAAGGTAATATCCTCACACACAGCGCGCCACAGCTTTGCAAGCTCTATTGCTCTGGCGAATGGGGTTTCGATGGATAATGTTGCTAAAATGTTGGGGCACAGTGATACGAAGATGACTCGCCACTATGCTAAGGTTCTCGACAAGAGCATTATGCGTGATATGCAGGTGGTAAATCAAAAAATGTGTAGTAATTTTAAATAGAGTGAGTTATGAAGATTACAATAAATGATAATGGCGTGGTAAGCGTGCCACAAAAGGTGAAAATGCGAGATTTTGAGATTGCGCAACTCTTTGAGGTTTTTAATCAAGCTGTAAGGTCGAATATTCGATCGCTGCTTAAATCGGGGACGATTGTCCCCGAATATGTCCCCGAAGTTCAAGTTGGCAACACGATTGTCCCCGAATACTACGGTTTGGAGATGGTGATCGCCATTGCCTTTAGGGTGAAATCTCGCAAGGCGGATATTTTTAGACGGTATGTTATGGGCAGGATTAGTGCTCCGCCATCGCAACCACTATTTATAAATGTAGGTGGGGAGCGGATATATAGTTAGTCACCTCAGTCATCACCGCTTGCAGTGGCAAAGGTAGCTTTAGAGGGTGGAAATAGGCAAGACCAAGCACCCAAGTTTATACTTTTGGGGTTGCTCCGTTGTCGCAAATCTTGCCTATATCTACCCTCTACGCTTTGAAAAGGCCACTGTAAACGATGACGACCGAGCCGACGATATGGCATAGAATAAAGCAGCAGAGCCGAACAAGATTGCGAAAAACAATCCTGTTCGGCTCTGCTGTTAATGTGTAAACTTCTGACTCACTCGCCTCTGAATTAGCATAGGGGTGTGTAGTTTCGTTTATTTCTTGCCGATAACGGCAAGAAAGTTCGCTAAAATCTATTAAATAGAGACTTTCTTTGCCGATAAAATAATAAATATTGCCTACGCACTCTGCGTCCCCCACGCCTCACGCAGGTTCTCCTGCAATATCCTCTCTATTTCGCTCTCTTTGTAAAGCACCTTACCGCACACTTTGTAGTATGGTAAGAAACCATTGTTGCGGTACTCTTGCAGAGTGCGACGATTTACGTGGAGTAGATTTGCGAGCTGCTCGTCTGTCAAAAATCGTGTTCCTGATAGCGATGGGCGGAAGTTCTCCGCTACCGCCATCATCTCTACCATCATTGAATCTACTGATGCCATAAAATCCTTGATTTGGGCATCGTTGTTTGTTATCACTTCGTTCATTACGCTACTTTGTTTAATAATTTCATTACATTCTCTTTGTGGTAGTAATATTTACCACCAATCTGACTAAAGGTTATAGACCCATTGCTACGCAGGGTTTGTAGGCTGCGTGTTGATATGTGCAGGAGATGGCAAACATCCTGAGAATCCATCCAATCCTCTAAGCCTCGCTCCTTTGGCTTGGCGATGGTGTTAAACCTATCTCGTAGCAGTGCTACCTTTGCGAGCATCTGCTCGAACGTCTCTCCTTGGACTATTGTAAATTCCATAATTATTACTGTTTTAAAAATTAATACTATTTTTGTGGTGTTTTAGCACTCCACCTGTGCGTCGACAAGGACAAAGATATATCACAAAATCGTCATTTGCTGCACCTCAGACTCCTCGTGAAATAAAATGAAATGTTTTGAAAAACAATGAAAGGTCTCGAGCCCTATATTTTACTTTCAAACACCATTTTTCGCCTTTGCGATGGCTAAATTATAACGACAAATCCTCTCTTGCAAGAGTGGAAGTCAGAATGAGTCATAGTGAGTCATTTTAAGCCATCGACCTCGTTTGCCACTGCAAAATTAAGTCGCAAAATCCTCATATCCTATACTTGTCACTGCCCCAAAATCATTTTGCCGGGTTATGCCGGGTTATGCTGGGCAAGTGATGCAAAAAAGTTGCTTTATTGGTACTAGGTTCTCCCACAAAGCATTTTTCGCTTCCCAAAACTATAACACATTTCCCGATAAACCTCACCTTTCTCGCTTCGTTGTAGAAGAATGTGCAGCATTGTGCAAGATTGTGCCTCACGACCTTAATTGCACCACAAAATTATGTGCGCAATTTCATAAATCCAAGCATTTTGACCGACCTGACGTCATTTGACGCGAGATGACTTCATTTGACGTGATCTTCTCTATAAAATCTGCTGTGATTTCCATTGTATATATATCAACTGAGAAAAATATAGCTCCCATCACGACCCAAATATCCCCTCGAATAAGAATGTTATAGCAGAACATAGTATAGAGCTACCACAACATCATAAATCAATGGTTTATCGAATTTTACACCATAACTTTGCAGCACAAAACACACATAGGTGTTCACTTAAGTATAACAAATGGATAGATATAGATGAACTATTTTGATTATGAAAACCACTTCTGGAGAGAAGATGATATGGAGAATTTTTCGCCAACTGCCACACGCATATACTTCTACCTGCTCACTCTTGCCAACCGCAACTTTTGGCAGGGAGATATAGTTATTAGCGATGCTCAATTCTCGGCAAAGGTGGGCGTGGCTCTCAACTCATTCAAGAAAGCAAAGAGTGATCTGATAAATCGGAAACTAATAGAGGTTGAGCAGGGAGGAAAGGGCTACGCTCGCAAAACTAGGTATCGACTTAGGTGTAGAGGTAGCGGTCAAGTTAGGAGTCAAGATAGGTATTCAGATAGCTGTCAACCATTGACACCTCTATATAGTAATAAACATAAAACAGAAACTAAAACTAAATATTTTAATAGTAAAAATGGAAATTCAAAAAGAGGATTTAATACTTCGAAGGGAGACTTTGATTAAACACATCATCGGTGAGATGAAAAAAGAGGCAGAGGATGCGTGGTGTCAAAATTTGACAGCAAGATTTCGGGTCGGTTTGTCGTGGGAGGAGTTTTTGATCCTTTTCTCAGAGTCGGCAAACTACATCCTGCGTAAACGAGGCTGTAGCCGAACATTTGAGGTGGACGAGGTGAACCGCCCAATCATCGAACAACTGTGGCTCTACGTGGGATATAACCCTGCGTTCAAAGGCGACTTAAACAAAGGTTTGATGATGCAAGGTTCTATCGGAGTTGGCAAGTCGCTACTTATGGAGAGCTTCGCATTTCTGCAAAACAGATTGGCGCACCGCACCAAAGCCGAGAATGGCGAGAGCTACAAAGGAACACAGTTTATTCATTCTACAGAGTTGGCGGAGCGTTTCAAGAGTGCCGAGCGTGGAGTTCGGAGCTTCTCAAAATGCACTCTCGTGATTGATGAGTTTGGGCGTGAGCCAAAGAGTGTGATGGACTACGGCAATGTGATGAACCCAATGGCTGAGCTAATCTCAGTGAGAGCAGATAGTGCAGTCATCACACACGGCACAACCAACTACAAGCTAGAGAGGCTTGCGAGCGATGAGTTCTATGGCGAGATGATTGGCGACCGTATGCGCTCGATGTTCAACTTTATTACACTTGGTGGAAAAAGTCGCAGACGATAGCAGAAAAGATATGTTATAACATATGTTGTAGTATGTGCAATTGCAAATAAAATAACCTATGCAATTTCAGATGTAATAGTATATGCAACAGTA
>CAYJBC010000019.1:5401-17642 GCA_964368535.1 uncultured Muribaculaceae bacterium | reverse complement strand
TTAGTTTTTGTATATATAATACCAGTAGTACTTCATTTTGTTAATCCAGAAAGTTTTATTATAATAAATATTATCTGGACAATGGATATTATAAATTTATTACTTACTGTATATATATTAATATTATTTTTAATATATATAATCAAAAGTAGATTATTGCAAAAATGATACATAGATGAAGAGGATTTAATGAAAAATAAAGATTATATAAATATATTTAAAGTATTATCAGATGATAATAGACTCAAAATAGTACAACTAATACATAATAAAAAAGAAGTGTGTGTATGTGAACTTATAAAACATTTTAATATAACACAACCTACATTTTCCTATCATATGAAACTGCTTAAAGATGCACAAATAGTGGAGTGTACTAAAATAGGGACAATGTGTCATTATAGGTTAAATTATAAAACTATAAATAAATTAACTGATATTATAAATTAATTACTTTAAAGTAATTTTTTTTTTGAAATAAAAACTTGACTTAATATAGATAACCATCTATAATTGTAATATAAATAAATATAGATACATATCTATATTATAAAGGAGGTAATATATTGGAATTTATTAACACACAAATTTTAGGAATGAAATGGCTTAATGATTTAATGGGTAATCTAGTGGAATTATTTGGATTAGATTTGAATTCAACAATAGGTGGAGCACTACAATTTTTCTTATACGATGTAATTAAAATAATAATTCTTTTATGTTTTTTAGTTTTTATAATATCGTATATTCAATCATTCTTTCCACCAGAAAGAACAAAAAAGATACTAAGTAAATTTAAAGGTATTAAAGGTAATATAATGGGTGCATTACTTGGAACTATAACTCCATTTTGCAGTTGTTCATCAATACCAATATTTATAGGATTTACATCAAGTGGTATGCCGATTGGTGTAACAACTTCATTTTTAATATCATCACCATTTGTAGATTTAGCGTCATTTTTTGTCTTACTAAGTATCTTTGGACTACCAGTTGCATTAACATATATGATTGTTGGTATTATACTTGCTGTAATAGGCGGTTTAATTATTGAAAAGCTTGGGATGGAAAAACATATTGTGAAATTTAATTCTATTTCACCATCATGTGGATGTGAAGAAAAAATATCTACTAAATCCAGAATAAAAAATGCTTGGCTAAGTTCATTTTCAACACTGAAAAAAATATTAGTATATATTTTAATAGGGGTGGGAATAGGTGCTTTAATTCATAATGTTATACCAGAAAGTATAATAAATAATGTTATAGGATCTAATAATCCATTTGCCCCAATACTTGCAGCTATTATTAGTATTCCTATATATGCAGATATATTTGGAACCATACCAATTGCGGAAGCATTATTTTTAAAAGATGTACCAATTGGAACAATACTTACATTCATAATGGGTATTACAGCTTTATCGTTACCATCATTAATAATGCTTAGTAAAGTAATGAAAAAGAAATTGTTAATAACATTTATAACTATAATAGCAGTAGGAATAATTTTAATTGGATATTTATTTAATCTAATTGGATTTATGTTTATATAAGAAGGAGAAAAAATGACTGAAGATAATAAAAAAGTAATGTCTATATTTTTTATAGCAGTAATATTTATAGTAATATTAATATTAGTATTAGTTAAAAATGAAAGTGAAACAGAAGTAAGTACTGATGGGTTATTTGATTTACATGTTTCGGCAGATTTTAATAAAGAAAAAGTTTTAGAAGAAGGATATCCAACTTTGTTAGATGTGGGTGGTGCAGATTGTGTACCTTGTAAGGCAATGGCCCCAGTGCTTGAAAAAGTAAATGAAGATTTATCTGGTAAGGCAGTAGTTAAATTTGTAGACTATTGGAAATATCCTGACTTAGCTAATCAATTTACATTCAGTGTTATTCCAACACAATTTTTCTACGATGAAAATGGTGAACTATATACAACACATGAAGGTGGTATAACAGAAGAAGAAATATATGAAATATTTGGTGAAATGGGGTACGAGTTTTAATGGATGCATTTCTAACTAGTTTAGGAGAAATAATTCAAAATAATTTTTGGATAGCTCCACTTGTTTCACTCTTTGCAGGAATTATAACATCTTTTACGCCTTGTAGTTTAGCAAGTGTACCACTTGTTATAGGTTATGTAGGAAGTAAAGATAAACAAAATACAAAGTCAGCATTTAAACTTTCTTGTGTGTTTGCACTAGGAACTGCAGTAATGTACACTGCCTTTGGTGTTATCGCATCACTTGCAGGTCAAATGTTAACATTTATGGGTAATTGGTGGTATTTAGTAATAGGTGTATTACTAATTATAATGTCACTTCAATTTATGAATATAATCGATATATTACCAAAAAATAATTTATTAAGTAAAAATAAGAAAAAAGGATATCTTGGTGCATTTATTGCAGGCCTTCTCGCTGGTATATTTTCTTCACCTTGCTCAACACCTGTACTTATAGTTTTACTAGCTATTGTATCAGGTCAAGGTAGTCTAATACTAGGTATAGTTCTTTTACTTCTTTATTCAATTGGTCATAGTATCCTTATAATTATTTCGGGAACATCAGTAAATTTTGTTCAAAAAATTAGTAGTTCGACTAAATATAGTAAATTTAACAATATAATAAAATATAGCTTTGGTATACTTATGCTTATCTTAGCGTTTTATTTGATATACATTGGTATATAAGAAAGGAAAAAAATGAAAATAAAAGTTTTAGGTACAGGTTGCAAAACTTGTAAAAAATTATATGAAGATGTATCTTCAGTAATAAGTGAAAAAAATTTAAATCATGAAGTAGAATATATAAGTGATTTTAATGAATTATTAAAATATAATATAATGACAGTTCCAGCGCTTGTTATTGATGAAAAAGTTGTTTCAACTGGAGTTGCTTTAAAAAAATCAGATATAGAAAATATACTTGATGGAGATGATTCATGTCCATCTTCATGTTCATCATGTAGCTGTGGTTGCAAATAAAAAAGTTGTGTAATATATACACAACTTTTTTATTTGCTAATTTTCTGAAGATTCAGTTAACTCAGTTTCCATCTTAGTTAATTCTTCATCTTTTTTTGTTTTAGGTGCTTCTTCTAATTTATACCAATTATTACTATAAGCAAGATAATATAACTCTTTAGCAGTCTCACTAATATCTTTAAACATACTAAAATATTTTTTATAAAGTTTATCACAGCTAGCTTCATTTAAAGCAATAGACATATTCACTGTCATACTTTTTTCGTTTGCTAAGATATCAAATAAATAATAGTTATCACTCATTAATTATTATCCTCCTTAATTATTTCTTTAATTGTATTCGCATGACTAGTATGCATGTCAATTAAACTAGTAAATTTTTCTTTAATATTTTCATCAATGATATCATTAGAAAAACATTTAAGTTTATTTAAGATAATCATATTCCAATTAAACATGTCACATAAATAAGATAAATCTTTAGTAGATATCATATTTGGTACTTTATTCATAAAATCATTCCTTTCTAAAAATATTATGAATAAAAAAAGATTAATTTATTCATTAATCTTTGTATTTAATCTATAAAAATTTATAGATGGTGTATTTAAAAATCTAAATGGATATTTTTCAACACCAATTCCATTAGATATATATATTTCGCTATTTTCAAATTTAAAGTAATTTTCTTTATATTTTTCAGCATCATTCTTATTAATAATTGAACCTACAAAAGGTAATCGAATATATCCACCAAGAGAGTGCCCAGATAAATATAAATCAACATCTTGATTTATTTCATCAATTAGATCAGGTTTATGTATCAAAGTAATATTATAATTTGATGTAAGACTTTCATCTATTTTATAGCTTTCATCTATTTGTTTAGTATCAGTTAATCCAGTAATAGTAATAGGTTCATTTTCATCATAAAATAGAGTATAAGACTTATTGTCTAAGTAGTGAAATTCACTATCGTCTAAAATAGTTTTATATAAATCAATATGTTTTAAATCATTATCACCAGCAATCGCAAACTTTTGAAGTGTAGTATCTATACTTTTAAGACCGTTTATTATTTCTTCTTTTTCTTTATCGCTAATACTATATTCATTATCTATTAAATCACCTGTAAAAAAAACTATGTCGGGATCTAATTTATTTATTTCTTCAATAACTTTATTAAATTTTTTGATGTCAGTATATTCCCCGATTAATATATCTGAAAAATGCACTATATTCATTCCTTCGAAAGAGTCGGGTATTTCATTATTTTCAATAGTATATTCATGAACTTTAAAATTATTAATTGCAATAAATCTTGAATATAAAGTACATAACGTTAATACCACTAAAATAAAAACAATAATTTTTTTCATATTAAACCTCCAAGTATAATTATTGCTATAGATAATGTATTATGGAATATATGCATTATAATCGAAGTTAATATATTATTAGTTTTATAATGCATTAAAGCAAAAGCTCCGCCTAAAATAGCATAGGGTAATATAAACAAGATATTATCAGTAAATGTATGCATATAACCAAATATAAGTCCACTAGTTATAATATATGTATAACTTTTAGAAAATAAATTTCTTAAATTAAGTCTAAAACATATTTCTTCTGCAAATGGAGCAAATAAGGTCATATAAAGTATTGAATAAAGGGGGGCTGCATCAATTAAACTTCTATTTCCTTCTTCATTCGCAGCAATGCCACCATATATGTTTATTAATATATTATTTAATATCAACATTACTATAAATCCAATTAGCCAGTACTTAAAACCTTCTTTTAAATCACTTCTTTTAAAATTTTTAATATCAGTAATTATTTTTTTATGAAATAAAACAAATAATAATATACAAATAATAATTAAAGAAACTAAAAGGTTTAAATAATCACTCAAGTAAGGTTTCAAAACTTCATTTAGTAAAACAGATAAAATAATATAGCCTAAAATAACAGCTATACTCTTCATCACTTTTAAAATATATTTAAATTTTTCTTTCATATATACCACTCTATACAAATATAACATAGTTCATTAAGTTTATCAATTTGCATTTATTAAATTATAGTTGATTTAAATATTTATAATGTGATAAAATGTAAATAATAAGGAAAGTAGGTAGTGTAAATGAAAAAAATATTAGTAATACTACTAGGTATATTAATTCCTACAACAGTAAGTGCGCAGTGTTCATACGAAGAACAAGCTAATTTAAGAGAAGAAGCTAATTTAATAAGTGTTAATTATATTGAAAAAGAGGAATTGATGGATCCGGATTTATATGGAATCCCAGAATCGTTAAAAGGAAATGAAGAAGCAATCGAAGAATATGAAGTATATATTAATTATTTAGAAATTGAAGTATCTAATTTAAGCGAAAATCATTATATAATAATGACAAATGATAAAAATAACAATATAACAAGAATAGATTATGATGATTTGAATAATGGATTTTATACATTTGATCATGATGATATTTCCAACATATATGTATATACATTGGAAATATATTCTTCAGCAGCAACAAATTGTTCAGATGAAATCTATGGAGTTAAATATTTAACTGCTCCACGATATAATAGTAACTCAGAATATTCTGCATGTCAGGAGTTTGAAGAGGAGGAGTTATGTCAAAAATATACAACTTCGCCTGTATTAAGTGAAGGCGAATTTTTTGCAGAACTAGAAACTTTACAGACTGAAATAGAAGATGAGCAAAATGAAACAGAAAAAAATAATGATAAAAGTAACAATTTTATTTCTGAATATTGGATGTATTTTATGATTGGATTAATTATTTTAGGAACTGCAACAATTATAATAATTAAAGTAAAAAAAAGAAAGAGTGAGTTCCAATGAAACAGATAAAATATTTATTAATAGGAACATTCCTGTTTATATGCTCGATAATAAATGTGAATGCTTTTACTGATGGTCAAGCTTTTACTGTGAGTCATATTGATTATTATTCGAATAATTTAGTAATGCCTCACAAATACGACATGAATACAAATTTCAGTTGGATAAGTCCAGTTACTAAAGTGTATGGTAAATACAATACAGTTTTTACTGGTAATTTTAGTAATAATACCTCACTGCAAATGATAGATAGATATAAAAGTAGTGGCTATGATGTTTTTTGTTTAGATCCCGGATTATCTGACTATAAAGGGGTAATGCACGCTGATTTATACCTTACTGCAGGAACATCTAATATTGATATATCTTACGAAGCAGGAATGGTAGCAATTTTTAATACTGAAAATATCTATAATCTGGATGATAACTTTTTTTATGCAGCTAGACAATTTGCCTTAAGAGCATATGACGGTGGATTTTGGAATAGAACTAAAGATTATACAGGAAAATGGGCAGAAAATGATTATTACTATGCAGCATTTATTAATTATGCTAAGTATTGGGTTGATAACATATATTCAACAGAGAATTCAACTAGTGAGATTAGTAATGCAATTAAGGAGTTGGGGACAACAAATTTAACTGCATCGTACAACAAAGTTAAATCATATGCAACGGACTTTTTCTATATTCAAACATCCTTTAAAACATATCATACACACGGATCGACGAATAGTTTATTAGGAGAATGGTCATCATATGAAGAAGTACTAGCAACAGCTAGAGAAATGTATTATAATGCAATACTCGCATCTGCTGTAAATAAAGATGGCCTAGTTGAAGAAGCAAAACTAGAATTATATCCGACTACACAATCAAGTGTAACTTATGAAGATGGCTTAAAAACACAAACAAGAACCTATACGATAAAAGCTTCTGATTTTAGTAAAGGAACACTAACAAATTTCAGTCTAGATTTCCCTTCAAATAATCCTGATATGGACGTTTTAGTTACATCTTATAAAGTGAATAATAAAACAGTATCAACATTATCAAATTTAGACTTATCTGATAATCCGACAATAGAAGTGACTTTAAAAATAAATGCTTTAAAAACAGATGGCTGCAATGATGCAAACATAAACTTCAATTACACTTTCACAACAGAAAATGAATTATCAGGAAGTGTTGGAAGATTGGAATCTCCAGGTATGCAAAGAATGGTTATATATGAACCAGGTTCCACTACAACTCAATCTCATTCAGGAACTATAAATGGTGGCAAAATAAATTTATGTCCAGTAGATTGTTCTATAAAGATGGATGTAGATAATGAATGTGATATAGACGGAGATAGTACTCAAGACATGGGAAGTATCTATGAAACAAGTAATATAATGAGTTGTGTTGTAGATGGAGTAGATGAAGCAAATAATAGTTATACAACTGGCGACTGTGCTATAGATAACGAATCGATAAGCATAGCAACAAATAGTGATGCTTTAAAAGATAATGAATATTGTAGTATATCTTGCAAAGAAGATTATACAGCATTTAGATTTCCTGGTGTTCAAGATACTAAACCAGGAAGATACTTTAAAATAGGTGCAGAAATTGAAGGTACTAAAACTTGTTATACAAATGAAATAGATGTAGAGGCATATAATGCAAAAGTAAATAATATTATAAGTACAGCATCATCTATTACAACAGCAAGAAATTTAATTGCTGCTGAGACTGATAAATTAAATGCATGTAGTGCATGGGATTTAGATTTTGAAGCAAGTCCAGTTATAAACTATACGTATGAATCAAATTATTATGATTTAGCTAAATCTGGAGGAGAAGAATATACAAAAATGTCTTTAGTGAGTGAAATAGAAGACAGCAATAGTGTATTCAGATGTAACGGAACTGTTAATGAAAAGTATTCTACATGTACAGGATCTACAGTAAATAGTACCACAAACAAAACTGTATATTATAAAGGAACAGCAATTACATCGGTAATAAGCAATATAGATTATTATAGTGTAAGTAAGTCTAAAACAATGACTTATGATTCGCCTGAAAGTTTTTATAATGTATATCCAAGTGGAGAAATAGTTTTAGGTAAATATGAAGATGCAACTAATACATTCACTCCACCAACATCAATTGAAACAACACTTGTAGATGGATTACCAATTACATTTGATTTAGAAGATGGATTGTATGATTTTACTTTTGAGATAGATGATCTTGGTGAATATTATTCAACATGCGATTTAGGAAGAATTGTAGATGTAGGAACTAATAAAACTGATAAATCATTAGATGATAACATACAAACATCTTCGACTAGATCTTCATATGACGGTAAGTATATATGTTATTATGATGTTCCTTGCCCTGATTGTGAATTTATACCAGGAACACTTCCAGAGCCGCCTTGTCCTGAATGTATAGCGCATGTAGGTGACCTATACTTTAGAACGTACTCAACTAATAATTTTAATCCAAATGATCGTGATTTAGGTTACAACTGGAGTTATGATTATAAATATGACATCAATTCAAAATATGGTTTTGTAATTGAAAAGTCTAAATTAACAATCGAAGGTGATTCTAGTCATGAAGGAGTAATAGGTTTAGCAGATGAAGTATATGCACAGGAAGCACTACTTACAGTAGATTTAACGCCTCAATTATCAAGTGAAATAAAAGCATATAATAACGATAATAATTATTTAGATAACTCACTAACATGTTATGGAGAAGGTTCATATGATAATATTTACTGCTATAGTAATTTCTTAGATGAAATGGCAAGTGATCATCCAAATGAATTTAATTTTATAGATAACAGACCATTAAGTGTATTAGATAGGGAAAATAATGAAGGTGATTACTTTATAACATACACTTTAAACATACCCCCAATAGGGCCAACTTCAGTTGGTGGACCATCTTGGAAATAATACAAAAAAACTAAAAATGACAAAAGTTTTGTGCTTGTTTTTAGTTTTTTTTTATGATAAAATGAATGTATATAAGTAAGAAAGGCGGAAGTGAAAAAAGTGAAAAAAATACTAGCACTATTTTTATTATTAATAGTACCTATTTCAGTTAATGCACAGTCGGCATGTAACTATGAAGAACAAGCGAATTTAACGGATGGAATTAATTTAATAAAAATAAATTACAATGAAATGGAGGAAGTAGCAGCAGATGGTAATTATTTACCACCTGAAGGTGTAGCAAATGACCCGGATTTATTTGAAGATTATGAATATCTAATAACTTATTTTGAAATAGAAATTACAAATATGACAGAAGATTATTATATTATTGTTAGAAATGATGTTAATGATGAAACTTTTAGAATAAATTATTCAGATACAAATAACGGAGCATATTCATTTGAAGAAAGAGATATAAGTAAAGTACATAGATATACTTTTGAAATATATTCTTCTGATTTAACACCATGTAAAGATGAAGTGTTTGGTGTAGAATATGAAACTACTCCAAGATACAACTATAATTCAGAATATAGTGTATGTGAAACTTATCCAGATGAAGCTATATGTGAAAAATATACGACTTTACCTGAAATGAGCGAAGAAGATTTTTTTGAAAGAATAGAAGTATTAAATGAAGAAACAGGAAATGATGATGCTGAAAAAGAGCCGGAAGAAACATCTTTTGTAAGTGAATATCTTGTTTATATTATATTAGGAATAGTAATAATAGCAGTGGGGGTTGCTGGAACTATAGTGATGCTAAGAAGAAGGAGAAAATTATAATGATAAAAAGTTTTAAAATTTTATTAGCAGCATTATTTATTCTAGTAATAGGAACAGTTAATAATGTAGAAGCATTAGAAGCGTCATATCCAGTATATTATAATAAATTTATAGCTGGATCTTTAGGTTCTGGGGCACCATCTGGTTTTTATGTTAATTTTAATACAGGAAACTATAATGTTGCTGAAAGACAAATATATTTATATACATATAGAACCACTCAAAGTGGAGCAGGTTATGATGTATATTGTTTAGACCCAGGATTATCATCACAAATTAATACACATCATAATGTTACACAAACTTATGATGGAACAAACGATGCATATGGAGCTGGACTTTTAGCAATACTTGGTAACGAAGAAATCGTATCAGGATTAAATGAAGGTCAAAAATATATGGTTAGATTAATGGCTGCGAGAGTTTTTGATTCAGGTTTATATGGACATACAAAAACCTCTGGAGCTGATAGAAATAGTATTGATTACACTAGATTAGTATACACTTACGCTAAAGACTGGGCAAATAGTGCACCAGCCGATGTAAAAACTGCTTTAGATGATTTAAATAATGCAAATTTATATAGTACTAGACCTTATAACACTAGTCCAATATATTTTACTAAAACAACTAGTGCTGGTTCACAAACGTTATTAGATGTTGTTAAATCATTATATTATGAAGGAATTAAAGCGGCAGCTAATTACGATGTAGGTGGAAATGATACTAAACTATCTACACCAGTAGTTAGTGATAGTAAAATCACTTTAACCGATGATTTATACAAACAAGTAGTAAGAACATATGAAATGGAAACTACAGGTTTTGAAGATAAAACATTAACTAAATTTGAAGTAGTAGTTGATGAAAGTGAAGACATGATTGTTGATAAGATAACATACATGGTAAATGATACAGAAGTTGATACTTTAGTAGGAGCTGATTTATCTGAAGATCCAACTATAAGTGTTAGTTTACATATTAGAGCACTAAAATACGAAAATTGTGAAGAAATGAATTATACAATCAATTACAGCTATGAAGGAATGAGTACTCTTTCTGGAGAAGTTGGAATGATGGCTGGTACAAGTGCAAGAACTCAAAGATTTGCCATATATGTACCTGGAGATAATATAAAAGAACTCAATAATTCAATCACAGGTAAAATAAATTTATGTCCAATAGATTGTTCTACAAAAATGGATGTAGATAATACATGTATAAACGAAGGTGATGATCCTGAAAATGCAGGATCTATTACTGGAACAGATAATGTACTTAGTTGTGTAATTAATGGTATAGATGATGCAGGTAATAGTTATAATGTTGGTAGAGGAGGTTGTGTTACTGATTCAATTAAGGATGCAATTGACAATGATAATCCATACTGTACAATTTCATGTAAAGAAGATTATACATCATTTAAATTTCCTGGTATTCAACAAACAACACAAGGTAGATACTTCAAAGTTGGAGCTGAAATAGAAGGAACTAAAACTTGTTATACAGATCAAATTGATATTGAAGCTTATGATATAAGAATTAATGAAATAATTGAAGATGCTAACGAAAATACAGATGTTAAAGCTCTTATTGAAGCAGAAACTAAAAAATTAAATGCATGTAGTACATGGGATATGGATTTTAGTATAGCTCCAGAAATAAGTTATACATATGAATCAAATTATTTTGAATTAATCGAAGGTAAAGAAGACTCAACTAAACTCGAAGCAGTAAATGTAGATGACATTAATTTTGAAACTTGGACATGTCAAGGATCAGTAAATGAAAAATACGATATTTGTACTGGTACTCCTGGAAATGGTATAGAAACAAGAACTGTAACTTATAATGGACAAACAATAATTTATGATATAAATACTGCAACTCATTATAAAGTCACTGGAACAAAAACAATGGTATTTGATACAAAAGATGTATTTTATAATGTTTACCCAAGTGGTGAAATTATATTTGGAGAACCAGACGGTGTTGAAGCAACAGTTGTAGATGGATTACCAGTATCATTTGATTTAGAAGAAGGAGCATACAGTTTTAACTTCCAAATAGATGGACTAGGTGAATTTTACTCCGAAAAAGATTGTCCTACAGGTAGACTTGTTGATGCAGATGATGATGATGACTCAGTTGACGATGTATTAGGAGAAAAAGGTTACGAAGGTGATTATGAATGTTACTACAGAGTTCCATGTGATGACTGTACAGTAGAGTTTGATCCACTTCCAGAGCCTCCATGTCCAAACTGTTTACTTGAAATCGGAGACTTATATTTCAGAACATATTCAAGTAATAACTTTAATCCTAATGATAGAGAATTAGGTTATAACTGGAGTTATGATTATGATATAAAAGATGAATTTGGTTTCGTTGCTGAAAAAGCTAAATTAACTATCGAAGGAACAAAAGATGATCCAGGTATAGAAACTTTAGCTGATGCAACATATGAAGAAGATCCAATACTTACAGTAGATTTAACACCATCAATGGCAAGAACTATAAAAGAAGAGTATAATACAGAATCTTATACTAATAATTCACTAACATGTTATG
>CAYJBC010000019.1:0-5301 GCA_964368535.1 uncultured Muribaculaceae bacterium | reverse complement strand
ATAAAAGAAGAGTATAATACAGAATCTTATACTAATAATTCACTAACATGTTATGATGCAGATAAATATAAAAACATTTATTGTTATAGTAATTTCTTAGATGAAATGTCAGAAAAATATGTAGATGAATTTGTATTTATAAATAATGAAGAAGTTTATAGACCAAGTGTAGATGAAAGAAAGTTTGAAACTGGAAACTACTTTAAAATATATACAGAAGAAATGCCTGATGCAGGACCAACAACAGTTGGTGGACCATCATGGAAATAAGGAAGGTGAGTTAGATGAGAAGTGCATACTGGGGATATTGGTTAGTAATTCTTGGTGTATTCATAGTAGTTGTTATGTTATTAGTTCAAAATTTGACAACAGGAAATACACAAAGTTATTCATTAATCAAAGAAATTAGTGAATCAGCAATGCTTGATGCAGTAGACTATGGTTATTATAGAGACTATGGTGAAGTTAAAATTAATAAAGAAAAATTTATGGAAAACTTTATTAGAAGAATGGCTGAATCAACAAATGGTTCGACTACTTATAAAATAGAATTTTATGAAATTTATGAATCACCTCCGAAAATAAGTGTAAGAGTTTCAAGTAGCTCATCAACATTTAATATAGCAGGAGATTCAACAAGCTTTGATATAGTAGATAAAATAGATGCTGTACTAGAAGGCAATCCAGTTTAAAAGGAGGATAAAGAAGGGTGAATTTTGCAGGAGGAATTAAAAGATTCCTAACAAATAAAAATACAATAACAATTATAGGTGTAATCGCAGGAATACTAGTATTATGGTTCTTTTACCAAATGAGAGTAAATGATGCGATTGCACCAATAAATGTTCCTTACGCTAAAGAGCAAATAGGGGCAACACATGAAATAGTGAAAGAAAATATAGATTATGTTGAAATAAACAGAGCTATATTAGATACAATTGATATTATACAAACAGAAAATGATTTAGTAGGTAAATATGTAACTACTGGAACATCTATTCCAGCTGGTGGATTCTTTTATACAAGTCAAATAATTGAAAAAGAAGATCTGCCTAATGCAGTATTTGACGATATTCCAGAAGGGTACACACTATTTTCATTAGATGTTAATATTGATAGTACATATGGTAACTCTATATATCCGGGAGATAAAATAGATTTATACATAAAAGCAAACGATGATATTCAAGACAAAATAATGTTTGGTAAATTTGTTGAAAGTATAGAAGTTTTAGCTGTTAGAGATAGCGGACAAAATGATGTATTTGAAAGTACTGAAACAGGTACTTCAGCATTATTACTATTTGCGGTTGAAGATGAAATGTTTCATTTATTAACTCAAGCTACATTTGTATCTGGTCTAGAAATAATACCAGTACCTCGTAATAAAGAATATACAACTGATGCAGGAACAACAGAGGTAAAAAGTGAATATATTAGACAATTTATATTATCTAAAACAGTTACAGTATCAGAATAAAAAGAATAAAAATAAAGGTGGTGAATTAGTGTGAATGATGCAATATTTTCACAATTAGATTTTGGCTCGTTAAAAGAATTTTTAGAAGATGAAAATGTTACAGACATTTCATACACTAATGGCGGCCAAATATGGTTAAAAACACTAGATAAAGGTGTATATAAAGTTGAAAGAGAAGGGATAAATAATTCCCTTCTTGAAAAACTTGCTTTTCAGTGTTCTAATGTTATGGGTACTACATTCAATATGGCGCACCCTTTTTTAGACGCAGAAAGTGCAGAATTACGTCTTAACTTTGTACATGAGTCTATCGCAACTAATGGAATTGCTTGTACAATAAGGAAAACTCCAGCAAAGATAAGATTAAATAGGGAAAAATTACTAAGTGAAAAGTATGTTAGTGAAGAACTACACAATTTCTTACTTACATGTGTTACAGGACACTGTAATATCATCGTAAGTGGAGAAACTGGTTCAGGTAAAACAGAACTCGTTAAATACTTAGCTTCACATACAGCAGAAAATGAAAAAGTAATAACGATAGAAGATACTTTAGAACTTCATTTAGATAAAATATTTCCTCATAGAGATATCATAGCAATGAAAACAAATAATATTGCTTCATATTCAGATGTATTAGTTACATGTATGAGACAAAATCCAAGATGGATTTTATTATCAGAAGTAAGAACTGCTGAGGCAGTTACTGCGGTAAGAAACTCAATATCATCTGGGCATAATATTATTTCAACAATTCACTCAGATAGTGCGAGAAATGTTCCAATGCGTTTATACAGTTTGCTTGAATCTAATATAGATATTGATCAGTTCTTAAAATCAATACATAGATATGTACAACTTGCAATACACGTTAAAGGGTATTTAAGTAAAGAACTTGGAAGATTTCAAAGAGAAATAGTTGAAGTATGTGAGTTTTATGTTAATGAAGAAAATGAAGCGCATTATAGTATTATATATAAAAAGAGTTTAGATGGTAAAATAGCTGTGAAAAATCCAAGTAAATATTTAATTGAATATTTAGGATCACAAGGTATTACAGTAAATCCAAACATATTTGCAAGTGCACCAACAGGTGCGGAAGCTTTTGTTGAAAGTTTATAGGAGGAGTTATGTCAATAGGACTAGAATTATTAATAATAATATTTATCGCATTATTTATTCTTATTTATAGAACAAATGATGGTAAAGGTACATATAAATCTTTAGTAAATGGAGTAGCAAATGTTTATGACAAATACGCTCCTTACTCTTATAAAGTAGTAAGAGAGAAAACAAAAGAATTAGGTCAAGAATATTCAGCAAGACAGTATACTACACAAATAATTATTTTTGCAGGAGTTGCAGGAATAATATCATTCTTTTACTTTTATAGTATAGTTTGGTCAGTTATATATGCTGCTATAGCAATAGCTTTTGTTCCTTATTTATCATATTTAAGAACTAAAAGGATTTATAGTGAGTATATATTTGAACAAATTCAAACATTTACAACAAATGTAATAATGGAATTTAATACAACACAAAGTTTTGTTAAATCACTTGAAGGAGTAAGAGACTCTGGTATACTTGAAGATCCAGTTTTAACAGATTTAAAAACAATGATTCAAATGTCTTATGACAATGGTACAATAGATGAATCAATAGTATATTTTAATGAGAGATATCCATTTTATATGGTTAAAAACTTAAATCAATTATTCTTACAAATTACTAAAGAAGGTGCTAGAGATTCAGGACAAGCACTTGAAAACATGTCTATGGACATAGATGCACTAGTTGAAGGTGTATATAGAGATCAAATTGATAGAAAGAACTTTCATGCTAAGTTTATAAGATTTGGTATGATACTATTTTTACTAGTAATAGCTCTTCAATATATGCTTGGTCAAGAAAATTATTTAGAAATGCTTGAAATATGGTACGTTCAGATAATACTACACTTTATAATATTAATTAATGCTTACTTCCTTGTAACAGGTGAGAAGTATTATAATGAAGATGTGGGGGTAGAATAATGCAAATAGAAATACTAATTATCGCAGTTATTGTATTTATAGTTATGACTGTAAGTGGACAAATAAGTATCACAAAATTAGTCGCAGACAACGAACTTATCTTTAGAAAATTAAAAGAAGAAGATTGGGACTTTTATGTTAGAGCCAGATATGGTGACAATGTAAACCCTAATGTACTTTTTAATAAAAGAATTAAAAATGGATTATTAATATTTATTATATTGATAATAACATTCATAAATGATTTTTCTAGTTTATCAGTAATAATATCAATAGCAGCAGGATTTTTAATGTTTAAGTACTCTTATATGCAAATAAAAGGATATTACAAAAAAAATATGCATCATATTGATGCAATGTTACCACACTACTTAAAGAGTATGGAAATACTTATTCAGCACTACACAGTGCCAGTAGCGTTAGGTAAATCAATAGATGATGCACCTACGATATTTAAACCAGGATTAAAGGAACTTATCAACGAAATTAATGCTGGGGATGATACAATTAATCCTTATATGGCTTTTGCTAAAAAATATCCAGTAAGGGATTCAATGAGAATGATGAGACTTTTATATCGTTTATCACTAGGTAGACAAGAAAGAAAACAAGAACAAATTTTAACATTTTCAAAGTCAATATCTAATCTACAACAAAAATCAAGAGATACAAGATATAAAAATAGACTTGAAAAAATGGAAGGTAAAACTATGGCCATGCTTATAGGTACTGGTCTAGGAGTTATGGTACTACTAATTTTAGCAGTACTTCAATTAATGAATTTATAACTTTACACAAATTTACAATTAGAGTATTGCTTATAAAAAAAATATAGTATATAATTAATGTATAATAAAGGAGGAAAATTTTAATGAAAGAAGCAACAGGCGAACTAAATATGACAGTTATAACTGTAGTTGCAATCGCAGCAGTAGGAGCATTTTTCTACGTATTTGTATGGCCAGCTATACAAGGAAGTATTGAGCAAAATACAAGATGTGCAGCAGCTCAAGCTTGTACAGAAAATACGGGTGGAAATGATATGACGTGTTCATATGATTCTAATGGTGATGGCGACTACCTTGACGATGGAGATATGAATGGCACTTTGATTTGCCCAATCACAGATGCAAATTAATAAAGGAATATAAAATATGAAAGAGGCAACAGGCGAACTAAATATGACAGTTATAACTGTAGTTGCAATCGCAGCAGTAGGAGCATTTTTTTACGTATTTGTATGGCCAGCCATACAAGGAAGTATTGAGCAAAATACGAGATGTGCAGCAGCGCAGGCTTGTAGACCAACTCAAGGTTCCGATGATACTATGACATGTTCATATGATGAAAATGGAGATGGCGACTTCAGTGATGATGGAGATAATAATAATAATTTAATATGTCCAATCACAGATGCAACGTTAGACGCAGCGCCATAATATAAGAAAAGGAAAAAAGGTATATGAAAGAAGCAACAGGTGAATTAAATACTACTGTAATCGTTGTTATAGCAATTGGGGCTTTTTCAGCCTTTTTTTTCACGATTATATGGCCAATGCTTAATAATGATTTAGAAAGAAGTTCAAATTGTGGTGACGCAATATGCGAGCCATGCGCAGATGGCACAAGTACATGTGAAGAAGTAGTATGTAGGTTACATGGAGAAGATAAAAACACAAGTGATACTTTTACATGTCCTAATAAGGGGTGATTTTAGTTGAAAGAAGCAATAGGAAGTACATTTTTATTTAATATAGTAATTCTTTTTATATTACTATTTACTGG
>CAYJBC010000018.1:0-18400 GCA_964368535.1 uncultured Muribaculaceae bacterium | reverse complement strand
TTTTTTTTAGAAAGGAGTTTATGAAAAAAAGAGAAGTAGTACAAAAACAAAAAGATTTCGATTATATTATCCAAAAAGGAAAAAAAATAAATAATAGATCATATAATGTATTTTATGTGAGTTACGAAAAAGAAGAGCCTCTTTTTGGATTAGCTGTATCTAAAAAATTAGGAAATGCAGTCAAAAGAAACAAAATAAAAAGACAATTAAGACACCTAATAGATAATAGTAAGTTTATCTTTAAAAAAAACACTAAATATATTATAATGGTTAAAGGAGATTACGAAAAGTTATCTTTTAAAGAAAAAGAAGAAGAATTAATTAAATTAATTAAAGGAGATAATAAATGAAAACAAAATTGATAGGACTTTTAGCTGTTATAATGATTTTAACATCAACAGGATGTGGAACTAGTGATTATTTACAAAATGAAGATGGTGAAGTAATAACAAATGAAGCAACTGGTCAAATGCTTAGAAAAGATATATTATGTCAACCAGGAAAAGATAGTAATGTATATGAAATATATGCTGCAAATGAAGAACAATTAGATTTTAAATTAAACGAATTACCAGAATGTAGTGAATTTAATGTTACTTCAAATGAATCAGCATCAATATGGCAATTTTTGATAGTAAAACCTACAGCATGGTCAATTCTTTCAATAGGAAATATAGTAGGAAATCTTGGTGTAGCTGTTATGATTGTAGGGCTTTTAATAAGAATTTTATTATTACCTATACAAGTTAAAAATTCTAGACAATCTCAAAATATGAGAAAAGCTGCTCCAGAAATAAAAAAACTAGAAGAGAAATATAGAAACAGAACTGATAGAGAATCACAAATGGCAAAAAGTCAAGAAATGATGATGATTTATAAAAAGTACAAAGTTAGTTTAGGAACAGGTTGTTTGTTAGCATTTATTCAATTACCAATATTCTTTGCTTTCTTAGATGCAATCTATAGAGTACCAGCAATATATGAACAATCTCTATTTGGATGGAATCTAGGTACAACACCATTAGTAGGATTACAAAACGGTCAATATTCGTATATCTTGTTGCTATTATTAATTGGTGCATCTACATTCTTCTCATTTAAATATTCAATGTCGCAGGCCCCAACTATAAATGAAGCACAAGGTAAACAAACAAAGATGATGATGAATATTATGATTGTAATAGTTTTAATATCATCAATAAACTTTCCAACAGCACTTCATTTTTACTGGATAGTAACTTATGCATTTATAGCATTACAAACATTTGCGATTAAGTATTACTTAGGGGATAGAAAACCTAAGATAGAAAAACCAGAAAAAATAAAAGATAAATTAGCAAAAAAAGAAGGTAGAAGAAATGGAAAAAATAATTAAAGAAGCAAAAACATTAGAAGAATGTTTAGAATTAATAAGCAAAGAAAATAATATAGAAACAAATAACATATTATATACGAAAGAAGTAAAAAAAGGTAAATTATTTAAAGGTGATACAATTGAAGTAACAGCTTATAAAAAAGAAAGTTTATATGATTATATAAAAGAATATTTAAAAGAAATATGTTTAGGTTTAGGTCTAGAAGTATCATTTGAAATAAAAAATAAAGAAGAGAGAACTACTATTAAAATGTTTTCTGATAATAATTCTATTTTAATTGGAAAAAATGGTCAAACTATAAAAGCTTTAGAAATAATGGTTAAACAACACATATATGCAACTTTAGGAATAAATTTCAAAGTAACTTTAGATGTAGAAAATTATAGAGATAAAAAAGAATCTAATCTAATTAGACTTGCTAAACAAACTGCAAAGGAAGTAAGCAAAACAAATATAACAGCTCATTTGGAAAATATGAATTCATTTGAAAGAAGAATAATTCATAATGCTTTAACTGACTTTAAAGGTATAAAGTGTTATAGTGAAGGTGAAGAACCAAATAGACATATAGTTATAGAATCAAACTAACGAAAGTTAGTTTTTTTATTGCATATTTGGTGATATAATACAGATATATAAAGGAGAAATAATCATATGAAAAAATTATTATCTGTTATAGTCAGTTGTTATAACGAAGAAGAAGCAATTCCATATTTTTATGATGAAGTTATTAAAGTAGCAAAACAAATGGAAAAAGAACTTGATTTTGAATTCTTATTTATTAATGATGGATCTAAAGATAAAACACTTAATATATTAAAAAAATATGCAAAAAAAGATAAAAGGGTAAGATATATATCGTTTTCAAGAAATTTTGGTAAAGAAGCCGCTATGTATGCAGGGTTAATAGAATCTAAAGGAGATTTTGTTACATTAATGGATGCAGACTTGCAAGATCCGCCTAATTTACTACCTCAAATGTATAGGTTAATAATTAATGAAGGATACGATCAAGTAGGGACAAGAAGAGTTACTAGAAAAGGTGAACCGCCGATAAGAAGCTTTTTTGCAAGACTGTTTTATAAGATAATAAATAAAATGAGTAAAGTAGAGATGGTTGATGGAGCTAGAGATTATAGATTAATGACAAGACAAGTTGTAGATGCAATTACTAGTTTAAAAGAATATAATAGATACTCAAAAGGAATATTTAGTTTTGTAGGATTTGATACAAAATGGCTAGAATATGAAAATGTTGAAAGAGTAGCAGGAGAAACTAAATGGTCATTTTGGAAGCTTTTTAAATATGCATTAGAAGGAATTATATCTTTTACAACTGCGCCATTATCAATTGCATCAATTCTTGGTATTATAACATGTTTTATTTCATTTATATTTATTATTATTATTATATTAAGAACAATTATTTATGGAGATCCAGTTGGAGGATGGCCATCAACGATATGTATTATTTTATTTATTGGAGGATTACAAATGTTTTTTATGGGTGTGATTGGTCAATATTTAGCAAGAAATTATTTGGAAAATAAAAATAGACCCATATATATTGTGAAGGAAACAGAAAATGATTTGTAATTTATTAAAAAAATATGAAGAATTAATAATGTATGCAATATTTGGTATATTGACAACTTTAGTAAACATTATCATTTACTATATTTTTACTGACATTTTTAAATTATCTTTTTTAGGTTCGAATGCATATTTATTAGCAACTATTATTGCCTGGACAGGTGCAGTATTATTTGCCTTTTACACTAATAAATATTTTGTTTTTAAGAAAAAAGAAAAAACAAATATAATAAAAGAAATGATTAGTTTTTTCTCCTTTAGGGGGTTATCATTATTATTTGATATAGGAATTATGTTTATAATGGTTGAATTATTAACTATTAATGATTTGATTTCTAAAGTTGTTGCTAATATTATAGTCATATTACTAAATTACTTTTTTAGCAAACTATTTATATTTAAGAAATAATATTATTTCTTTTTTTGTGAATAGACAGTATGTGTCTTTTATGTTATACTAATCGCATCAAAAGGGAGTTTTTATGGAAGATGTAATATGCGGTATATCTACTGCAGTAGGAAGAAGTGCTATTTCAATAGTAAGAGTATCTGGAAAAGGTGCTATTTTATTAGTAAACAAAATTTTTTCTAGAGATATAACTAAATTTAAGAGTCATACAATTAACTACGGTCACATAGTAGATAATGATATAATAATTGACGAAGTATTACTAATGATTATGTTAGCACCTAAAACGTATACATGTGAAGATTTAATAGAAATAAATTGTCATGGCGGAATATCTACAACAAATAAAGTATTAGAAATGTTATTAAAAAAAGGTGCTAGGCTAGCTGAGCCAGGAGAATTTACTAAACGAGCGTTTTTAAATGGGAGAATAGATTTAACTAAAGCAGAAGCAGTAAGTGATTTATTAAGTTCAAATACTGAAGCATCAATGAAAATGGCAATGAATGCAGTTAATGGAAGACTATATAGTAAAATTAATAAATTAAGAGAAGATATATCGAAAGTAATAAGTAACATTGAAGTTAATATTGATTATCCAGAATATACTGATGAACTAGAAGTAACTGAGGATCTCATGGATACTTATTTAGTAGATATCAATAATAAATTATTACAAATTATAAAAGATTCAGAAAATGGCCAAATAATTAAAAATGGAGTAAAAATAGCAATTGTAGGTAGGCCGAATGTTGGTAAGAGTAGTCTACTAAATGCATTTTTAGATGAGAATAAAGCTATAGTTACAAACATTCCTGGTACAACAAGAGATATAGTTGAAGGTTCAGTAACATTAAATGGTATAGAATTACATTTTATAGATACTGCTGGAATAAGATCAACTGAAGATATAGTTGAAAAAATTGGCGTTGAAAAAAGTAAAGAATTAGCTAAAGAAGCAGATATAGTAATAGTAGTATTAAATAATAACGAAAAATTATCTTCTGATGATAAAGCTATAATAAATAGTGTTGAAAAAGAAAAAAGAATTATATTTATTAATAAAAATGATTTAGAAAAGAAACTTTATATAGAGGAAAAAACTATTACAGGAAATACAACAACTTTAGATGGAATAGATGAATTAAAAGAGTATATATCAAAAAAGTTAAAATTTAATGAAATAACATCTTCAGACATGATATTTTTAGGCAATATAAGACAAATAGAATTAGTAAAAAAAGCATCTATATCTTTAGAAAATGCAATTATTGGAAAAAACAATAATATGCCAATAGATTTAATAGAAATAGACATAAAAAATGCTTGGCAATATCTTGGAGAGCTTACTGGTGAATTTTATGCAGATGAACTTGTAGATAAAATTTTCAGCAATTTTTGTTTAGGTAAATAACAATTAACAGGGGGAATAATGGAAAAAGAACAAAGTATGAAAGAATACAGAGAAGAATGTATTAACATACAAACAAAGAAAATAAAAGAAATAAATAGTAATTTAGAATCAATTAAGAAAAAATTAAATGAAAGCGCAAATATCCTAGAAAAAATAGAAATATTACTTATGACAACAAGAAAAAGAATAAGAAAGTCTATATTATTAAGTATAATTATTTCAATACTTACAATTACTGGAGTAACTGGTTTCATTCCAGCTCCAGAAATTGTGTCAACAGTTATTTACGGTATACAATCAATGCTATTAACATTTTCTGCAGTAAGTATAGTTCATTGTATAAAAACAAGCAAACAGAAGAAAAAGTTAATTAATCACCACAATCATTTATATATACAATCAAAAGAAGAAAAAGAAAATTTGTCAACAGAATTAAATATTCAAAAAAACGCTTTAGAAGAATACAAAAAATGTAATTATGAAAATGAAAAGTCTTTTGATGAAGTGTATGAAATACAAAATCAACAAAAGTTTAATGATGAACTAAAGAACTTTATTGAGGGAATGATAAATATATTCATAACTAAAGATACTTCATCAGTAGTAAAATATAGAAAGTAGTATAAACTACTTTTTTTTGTAAAAAGATTGAAATAAATATAAAAATAAGTTATTATATTATGCATAGAAAAGAGAGTAGGAAATGAATATTAAAGAAAAATTATTAAAAGAAAAAATAGCACTTGCAATGAAACTTTGTGAAACTAAAGAAACTTACGAATTAGAAGTAGAAGAACCAACACTATACACCACAATTTTACAAGGTATTGAATCAATAAAAGAAAAAATAAAATTTACTCCAGAAGAAAGAAAATTTTTGCTTAATATTTATGAGTTAGATCAGTTATTAGATAAGGATAATTCATTTATATCAACTATGTTTATCATTATGGGTGGACAAAAAACAACTTATAGTTATGTTAAGTCAGAAATAGAAGAAAAACAACTAGATATAACACGTATATTTAAAGAAATGAACGATGATGAAAAAATAGAATTTTCAAAATGTTTTTTAAAAAACATTAAAGATTCAGAAATTATTAAAAATATAGATATAACACAAGAACATAACGCAGAACTAATGCTTTATAATACTTATAAAGAAATTGCAGAATTTATAAATACTTTAGATTTAGAAATACAAAAAGAACTTGTCGTAGTATCTAAATATAGTATACTAAAACACTTATCAAACAATGATAATCTAATAATAGAATTAATAAAGGAAGCAAGTAAAATAGAAAGTATGTCAACTTCAGATAAAATATTTGCTAATTTAGAAAATCAAACACTGAAAGTTAAAGCATTTATGTTATCAATAGGTAGAATATCAATGATAGAAGGTTTTATAGAACAAGGTTCAGAAGCTATTTCAGAAGAAATATATATAAAATCTCTTGAATTTAAACCTAATAATATAGCTACTAAAACATATCAAGAAAATATAAGTCCAGAAGTATATAATATAGAATTAAACAAATATTTAAACTTACATCCTGAAAAAATAGTTGAAACTAATCTAGATCCAAATAATATAACTGAGACTCAAATGGAAATAATTATCAGAGGAATAAATATAAATCCGTCCATGATCAGTCAAATAGGAAAAAACTGGAGTTATTATTCTAAAGCTTTACTTATTTATACTAAACAAGTTGCAGCTTTAAAAAATTCTGATGAAAATGTTCTTAGAGCTATATTAGAATATGAAAGAAAAATCACAGAAATAGAAGAGGCTTATAACAATATAATGAAAGATAATAATTTAATAGCAAAAACTGTTGAAGATGTTACAATAAAAGACATAATTAAAAACACAAGTGAAAAAACTAGAAAATAATTAAGTAGGTATCTACTTTTTTATTTTACATCAAATAAATCTTATGATATACATTTATTTACATAATACGCCTTACATGTTATACTATACACGAAAAAGAAAGCGAGAATGCTATGATAGATGTATTAGTTGTAGGCGGAGGTCACGCAGGTTGCGAAGCAGCTCATATTTCTGCAGTTCTAGGAAAAAGAACTGTGCTTTTAACAATGAATAAAAACAACATAGCAGATATGGCTTGTAATCCATCTATAGGTGGTACATCTAAGGGAGTTATAGTAAGAGAAGTAGATGCTTTAGGTGGTCTTATGGGAAAAATAGCAGATATATCGCATTTTCAATTAAAAATGCTCAATGCATCTAAAGGTCCAGCAGTTAGATGTTTAAGAGCACAAGCAGATAAAATAACATACCCTAAAAACATGATTAATGCTTTAGAAAAAGTTGAAAACTTAGAAATCATCGAAGGAAAAGTAGAAAATATAATAACAGAAAATAATATGGTAACAGGTGTTATTTTAGATAATGGAGAAAAGATTTACAGTAAATGTGTAATACTAACAACTGGAACGTATACCAAATCAAATATCTTAGTAGGAAGTGAAAGTACACCATCTGGTCCACATGGGGAAGATAGATCAAATCATTTATCTGATAATTTAAAAAAACTAGGAATGGATATTATAAGGCTTAAAACAGGAACTCCTCCAAGAATAAAATCATCATCTATTAACTTTGATATAATTCAAGAAGAAAAAGGTGACAATAAAGCATATACATTTAGTTTTGACAATAAACCAAGTTATGATGTTACAAATCAAAAAAGTTGTTTTTTGGTATTTACAAATGATAATACACATCAAATAATAATTGACAATTTAAATAAAAGTGCAATGTATGGCGGACATGTTACGGGTATAGGTCCAAGATATTGTCCATCTATTGAGGATAAAATAGTACGTTTTAAAGATAAAGAAAGACATCAATTATTTTTAGAACCAGAAAGCGAATATTTAGATGAATGGTATTTACAAGGTTTTTCAACTAGTATGCCTAAAGAAGTACAAGAGTTAATGGTAAAAAGTATAAAAGGTTTAGAAAATGCAGAAATAACTAAATACGCATATGCTATTGAATATGATGCTATAAATCCACTTCAAATAAAACCAAATTTAGAGAATAAGTTAATTAACAATTTATTTACTGCTGGACAAATTAATGGTACTAGTGGTTATGAAGAAGCAGCAGGACAAGGAATTATAGCTGGAATTAACGCATGTTTAAAATTGAATAATAAAGAGCCACTAGTTTTAAGAAGAGATGAAGCATACATAGGAGTTTTAATAGATGATTTGGTAACTAAAGGAACTATCGAACCATACAGAATGCTAACATCTAGGGCGGAGTTTAGACTTATACTTCGTCATGATAATGCAGATTTAAGACTTAGAAAATATGGTTATATTGTTGGATCTATTGAAGAAAAAAGATATCAACAACTTATTAACAAAGAAAATCAAATAAAAGAAATTATTAAATATTTAAAAGAGAATAATATAAAGCTTAGTGACAAATCAATTAGTATGTATGAATATATAAAAAGACCAGAAACAAGTATATTAGAAGTGATAAATGAAAAGTATCCAATAGAAGTTTTAGAGCAGGCAGAAATAGAAATTAAGTATGAAGGATATATAAAAAAAGCTTATGAACAAGCTGAAAAATTAAAAAAACTAGAAGAAAAAGAGATACCTGAAGATATTGATTATGAAAAAGTAAATAACTTAGCTTCTGAAGCAAGAGTAAAATTATCAAAAATAAGACCTAAAACAATTGCTCAAGCAACAAGAATCAGTGGAGTAAATCCGGCGGACATATCTGTTTTAGCAGTTTATTTAAAGAAAGAATATGGTAAAAATGAATAAAGAAATGTTTATAACTGAATTAAATAAGTTAAATATAGAGTGTAGTGAAGAAAATTTAGATACACTAGAAAATTACTATAAAATATTATGTGAGTATAATAATCATACCAACTTAACAAGAATTATTGAAAAAGAAGACGTATATTTAAAACATTTTTATGATAGTTTAACTATAAATAAAGTAATTGATTTAAATAATATAAATAGTTTACTTGATATAGGATCGGGGGCAGGATTTCCTGGTGTTGTTATTAAAATATTTTACCCTAATATAAATGTTACATGTTTAGATTCAAATAATAAAAAAACAAGATTTCTAACTCATTTAAGTGAAAAATTAAATCTAGATCTAAAAGTAGTTAATGATAGGGCAGAAAATTATGTCAGAAAAAAGATAAATAGTTTTGATATAGTAACTGCTAGGGCTGTAGCTAATCTTAGAGTATTAACTGAATTATCAGCTCCCTTCGTTAAAAAAAATGGATATTTTATAGCAATGAAAGGTAATTTAAGTGAAGAAACCAAAGAAGCAACAAGAACTATAGAAAAGTTAAATATGACGATTGAGGAAAATATTGAATTTAAACTTCCTTATGAACTATCTGAAAGAACAATATTAAAATTGAAAAAATGCGAAGACAGCAAAATTAGTAATATAAGAACGTATGAAAAAATATTAAAAACTTCACTGTAAAAAATATGTATAAATGATGTATTTTAAATATATATCATTTTTTTTATTCAAATATAATGTATTATTTAAATAGGTGATAATATGAAAAAAACAAAAAAAGAAAAAAATACATTAAGTTTAGTTGCCAATAATGTAATGCTTAGTTTTATACTGATAATATCAAATGTAGTAGTTAATCAAACATTTAATATAGGTAATGAAGCTATATTATTTACTGTATTTATTTATCCATTAGTATTCTTTTTTGCCAATAGAATAAATAAAGAATATGGTATAATCCAAACATATGCTAGTTTATTTACTGCTATATTGGTTCAGTGCATTATGTATTATACTTTAGTGAGACAAGTATCTCCAGAAATAATATTAGCAAGCATATGTGCCTTTTCAATAAGTCAGTTAGTAAATACAGCTTTGTATGCCAAAAATATTAAAAATAAAAAAATAGATTTTATAGCAGTTTTACCAACGTATATGTTAGCAATAATAATAGATAGTATAATCTTTTCATTAATTATAAATGGTAATTTTTCAATGAATTTAATCTACTCTATATGTTTTAAATTAATTATAGTAACGATACTCTCTGCAATTGAACATAAGAAATATCAAAAATGATATTTCTTTTTAATTATGACTTGAAAAAAAGTTTAAATTAATGTAAAATTATTATAGAATAGAGGAATAAAAAGTGGATAATAAGAGTGTGTTACAAATTCCTATAGAAGATATAGTACCAAATAGGTTTCAGCCTAGAGTTTCTTTTGATGAAACAACATTAAAAGAATTAGCAAATTCTATTAAAGTACATGGAATTATACAACCATTAGTGGTTAGAAGATTAAATGATAAATACGAAATAATTGCTGGAGAAAGAAGATATAGAGCAGCAAAAAGTGTTGGACTATTATCAGTTCCTGCGATATTATCAGAACTTACTGATGGAGAAAGTGCAGAAGTAGCAATTGTTGAAAATATACAGAGAAAAGATTTAACTGCAATTGAAGAAGCAAGAAGTTACAAAACATTACTTGAAAAAGGAGATATAAACCAAGATGAATTGGCTAGAAAAATGGGGTTATCTCAAAGCGCTGTATCAAATAAATTAAGATTACTAAATTTATCAGATTCAGTACAAGATGCTATTTTAAATGAAAAAATTTCAGAAAGACATGCCAGAAGCCTTCTTAAAGTAAAAGAAAAAAGTACTCAAGATGTACTTTTAAATAAAATTATAGGTGAAAGATTAACTGTTAAACAGTTGGAAGATGAGATAAAAATTATGTTACCAGAAGAAAAAATAGAAACAGAACAAATTAATCCTGAAGAAAAAGAAGTATTAGCTAGAGATTTTTTTAACAATCCAATAGATTTAACAAAATTCGAGAAAAAAGAAAATAAATTCTTTAATTTTATGGAAGAAACACCAGTTAATATGAATTCAAGAGATATTCCTGTAGTTGAGGAAGAAATAGAACTTTTAGATGCTGATTTTAATATTCCTACAATAAATCCAGTAAAAAAAGATATCTTAAAAGATTTAGAAAAATATTCAAATATAATTATAGAAGAATCAGAGGAATCTGGAAATAACATTATAACAATTAAAATACCTAAATAATTAAGGGTTAGCAGTAACAAAGGAACTTGAGTTTGGCTCGGTTCCTTTTACAAAGTAAAAAATTGTCGAGTTTGTTTCATCTACAGGAGTCGTTCCTGTCACTGAATCTAACATTATACCAACAACATTATCAGGTTGAGTATACCATACATTTTCTTTATCAGTCATTAGTTTTTCCATAACATCAGCCCATATATTTTTTTGAGCAGCCGAAATTGAAGAATTAGTTTTCGTATTTTCATCATAGCCCATCCATATTGAAAATATGTAATCAGGATTATACCCTATATGCCAGTTATCAGTATCTGTAGTTCCACTTTTTAAAGCATAGCTGTTGGTTAATTTATGAGCTATTGAATATCCAGTAGCAGAGGTATAATCACTTACATTAGAACTTGTAGTCAATCTCATCATTTCATTTAATATATATGTATTATTTGGATTTAAAACTAAATTATCAACATAATCTTTTTCATATAAAATATTTCCTTGAGAATCTTCAACCTTAGTTATTAAATGTAAATCTCGTTCATAACCCCCTGAAGCAAATGTAGTATAACCAGTAGTGATATCTAATATATTTAACTCACTAGTTCCAAGAGCAAGAGATGCAACTTCATTTAATTCCCCTTTAACTCCTGTAGTTTTAGCCACTTCAATCATTTCATTAACTCCTAAAAAAAGATTAGTTTTAACTGCATAAATATTATCTGAAAAGGCTAGAGCAGAGGCCATAGTTATATCTTTATTGGCATAAACATTATTATAATTGTTAGGAGAATATACTTGATCGTTAGATAAAGTGAAAACAGTATGTTCGCTTTTAAAAGTAGATGCCATAGTTAAGTTGTTTTCAAGAGCTGCATAATATAAAAAAGGTTTCATAGTAGATCCTACTTGCCTTTTGGAATCAGTAGCTCTATTATAAGTGCTTGAAGCATAATCCATTCCTCCAGTTAATGCAAGAATACCACCAGTATTTGGATTGGCAATGATCGCAGCCACTTGTGCTTCTTCATCAACTTTATACTCTAAAATAGTTTCCTCCAGTACTTTTTGAGCTTCTAAATCTAAATTAGTATATACTTTTAATCCCCCAGATTCAACTAAAGAAGGAGGAATAGATTCAATTTCTTCTAATTCTTTTATAACAGCATCTTGATAAAACATCAACATTTGTAAATTATTTTCTGTACTTTTACCATAAATTTCAATAGAATCCTTATATAATAAATCATACTCATCCCATGTTAATAAATTGTTATTAACCATTGTTTCAGCTACTATTTTTGCTCTTTTTATCGAGGCATCATAATCAGTTACTGGATTGTAATCATTTGGCCTATTAGGAATGCCCGCTAAAATTAATGCTTCCTCCAATGTTAACTCTAAAGCATCTTTATTAAAGTAATACTTACTTGCATTTTGAATTCCATAATTTCCATGACCGTAATATATAGTGTTAATATATCCTTCTAATATGTCGTCTTTATCATAATGTATCTCGAGTTCAAGTGCTAGAAAAGCTTCTTCAATTTTTCTTTGCCAAGTTTTATCAAACTCGAGATACATATTTTTAGCATATTGCTGAGTAATTGTAGAGCCCCCAACTGATAATGAACCACTTTGTAAATTACTTATTGCAGCCTGCAATATCCTTATATAATCAAACCCTTGATGTTTATAAAAATTTTTATCCTCAACTGAAATAATAGCATTTAGAAAATGACTGTTTATGTTATCCAAATCAGCCCATTGACTGGATTTAGAGCCTTGATATATCAAAGATTCTTGATTGTCATATATAAACAAACTACCAGTTGACTTTAAATCCATTTTAGGAGTAAAATAGGCATAAGCATACAATGAAGATATTACAATAACCAAAACAATAAATAAAAATCCAAAAATTTTACTAATTTTCCAAGCTAGACGCATTTAATCACCATTAATTAGTATTATTAAAAGTGTACAAATTATACTTTTTACAAAAAAACTGCAAATATCAAAAAAAATTAATATAAATATATTGATTTTAAAGTTAAGTATGATATAATGTTTTAGAAAAAAGCGGGGGCTTAATATGAATCAAAAAATAGATTGGCAGCTTTTTAGTGATAACGAATTAATAATAAATATGGAAAATGTACCAGCTATATTCGAATACAGTAATAAATTAGTATATAATAATGATAGTGAAGAAAATAGTTTTGACTATAAAAAAAACATATTTACTAGAAAAACATCTGACATAAACATGGAAATAAATTTCGATACTAAAACTTGTAAATTTATATTCGAAGAAGAAGGAAACTGTATATTTGATATAGAGTGTTCAAAAAACATTACTGATGAATTGATCATATTAGAGTATAAAATAGACGACTCTTTAAAAAAGTTAGTTATAAGAATAAAAGATATAATATTATAAAAGGATACATATACTATATAAAAAAATCAAAAGAGCATATAAATACATTGTAGGAAGGGATATTAAATGAAATTAAAAGATTTAACATTAAATGAATTAGAAAGTATGAGTTATGATGAAATAGCATATCTAATATTACTAGAATCTGGAAAAAAAGAAAAACTAATGAATTTATTTAAAAAAATCTGTAAATTATTACAAATAGATAGTGAAGCAAATGCAGATTATATCACACATTTTTTTGAGGTTTTATCAACAAATAAAAAATTTATCATGTTAGATAATGGATATTGGGATTTGCAAATAAATCATAAAGTAAATATTGTAGTTGAACACGAAGACGAAGAACACATAGATATCGAAGATCATGTAGAAGAAGAAACAGAAAAAGAATCAGATGAAAATATATTTTATGAAAGTGAAGACACTGATGATGTAGTAGACGATGAGTTTGCAGATTTAGTAGTAGTAGATGAAGACGAAGAAGCAAGCTAATAGCTTCTTTTTTGAAATTTTAAGGAGAAAAAATGATAGAAAGATTAGAAAATATACTAAAAAGATATAATGAGTTAAAGGAAGAATTGTCCCTGTCAGAAACATTAAGCGACTTTAATTTAGTAAAAAAATTATCCAAAGAATTTAGTGATTTAGAAGAAACAGTTAATGTTTATGAAGACTATAAAAAAAGTGTTAAAAATTTAGAAGAAGCAAAAGAAATAGTTAATGACCCTGAATTAAAAGAAATGGCAACTTTAGAAATAGAATCTCTAAGTGAAATAATACCAAACTTAGAAAGTAGATTAGAAATTCTTTTAGTTCCAAAAGATGAAAATGATGGAAAAAATGTAATCATGGAAATTAGAGGAGCAGCAGGAGGAGATGAAGCAAATATTTTTGCAGGAGATCTAATAAGAATGTACACCTATTACGCTGAAAAAAATGGTTGGAAAATAGAAATGTTAAACCAATTAGAAGGTACATCAGGAGGATTTTCACAAATAGAGTGTCTTATCAAAGGCGAAAATGTATATTCAAAACTAAAATATGAGAGTGGTGCTCATAGAGTTCAAAGAGTTCCTGCAACAGAAACACAAGGAAGAGTACACACATCAACAGCAACAGTGCTTATTATGCCTGAAGTTGAAGATGTAAATATAGATATAAAAGAAGCAGATTTAAAAATAGATGTATACCGTTCTTCTGGGGCAGGAGGACAGTCAGTAAATACAACAGATTCAGCTGTTAGGATTACACATTTGCCTACTGGTGTAGTAGTTACATGTCAAAATGAAAGAAGTCAGCTAAAAAATAAAGATAAAGCGATGAAAATGATGAAAATAAAGCTTTATGATTTGGAACTTCAAAGAAAAGAAAATGAATTAGGATCAGCTAGAAAAAATAAAATAGGTTCAGGAGATAGATCGGAAAAAATAAGAACTTATAATTACCCACAAAACAGAGTTACAGATCATAGAATAAATTTTTCTGCAATGGAACTTGATAGAATTATGAATGGTGGAATAGATGTAATAATTGAAGCACTAATAACTGAAGATATGAAACTTAAACTAGCTGGAGAAAAGCTTGAAGCATAATGACAGATATTGATTTAATTAAACAATATGTTCCTGTTAATCAACAACAAAAAGCGATAAAATCTTATGAAGAAGGTGAACCAGTTCAATATATAATTGGTTCTGTTAATTTTTATGGATATGAGTTAAAAGTAAACAAAGATGTATTAATTCCTAGATTTGAAACAGAGTATTTGCTTCAAAAATTAATAAATAAAATTAATGAATTATTTACTGAAGAAACAAGCATAGCAGATTTAGGTACAGGAAGTGGAGCAATTGCAATAGTGTTGCAAAAAGAATTAAATGCTAGAGTAACGGCTTTTGACATTTCTGATAAAGCTCTTGAAATTGCTAGAGAAAACGCAAAAAAAAATTGTGCTGATATTACATTTTATAAGCATGATATTAGAAAACAAATTCCTGGTAATTATGATGTATTAGTTAGCAATCCTCCGTATATAGATATAAATGAAGAAATAGAGAGTAAAGTTTATGACCACGAACCTCATTTAGCGCTTTTTGCTAAAGAACAAGGTTTAGAATTTTATAAATGTATATTAAGTTATGCTAAATCAGTAACTAAACAAAAATCTATTATAGCTTTTGAAATAGGGAACACTCAAGGAGAAGTTATAAAAGAAGAAGCATTAAAATATTATCCTAAAAGTAAAATAACTATTGAAAAAGATTTGCCTGGTAAAAATAGATATATCTTTATTGTAAATGAATAAATACTATTAAATATAATCATAATTATTATGAAAGAGTGATAATATGAAAAAATTAATAGTATTTTTATTTGTTGTATCAACATTATTTATGTTAATTAATCAAAAAGATACGGAAGTAATAATCCCAACAGAATCAATAAGATTTAGATTGATTGCAAACTCCAATAAAGATTTAGACCAAATGATAAAACTAAATGTAAAAGAAGAAATAACCAGCATATTAACTAGTATAGAAGATAATTCAAGTGACATAAATGAAAGTAGAGTTATTATTAATAATTCAATTCCATTAATAGAAGATAAATTAGAAGAATTAAACTTATCGTATGATATTAAATATGGTGTAAATAACTTTCCTGTAAAAGAATATAAAGGAGTAACATATGAATCAGGAAATTATGAATCGTTAGTTATAACACTTGGAAAAGGTTTAGGAGATAATTGGTGGTGTGTATTATTTCCACCATTATGTACTGTTGAACAAGAAAACTTAGAAGAAAAGGAGTATTCATTATATATAAACAACATAATTAACAGATCTACGTAATATAATAGAATATGAATATATTTACACCAATAATTTTAGGTATATCTTTATCAATGGATGCATTTTCTGTTTCTTTATTTTTAGGTACATTATTAACGAAAAAAACAGCTAGAACATTTGTAACTACTGTGGGATTGTTTCATCTAATATTACCACTTTTAGGGGCTGTTTTAGGTTATAAAGTCATAAATATAGTAAATATTAATGGAAAGTATGTTTTAGGCTTAGTGCTGCTCCTATTGAGCTTACAAGTGATACTTAGCTTATTTACTAAAGAAAAAGAATTTAAGATAACAAATCTAAAACTAATAACTTTAGCACTAAGTGTTGCATTAGATAGTTTTTCAATAGGATTTGGATTAAGTTTTGAAAACGATAACATAATAATAAATGCGATATTTTTTGCTATTTGTAGTGTTTTTTTCACAAGTGCAGGATTATTACTTGGTAGATATACAAAAGATAAAGTTGGTAATTATGCTAAAATTATAGGAGCAATACTACTGTTAAGTTTTGGTATTTATCACTTATTTTATTGACATTTTCAATTCAATTTATTATATTATATATGTATTAATTTAAAATAAATATGTATATATATATTAAGGAGATGTTTTTTTATGAAAAAAATTGTTATTGAAGGCAAAAACAAGCTATCTGGTACAATTAAAATTGGTGGTGCAAAAAATAGTGTTGTAGCACTCTTACCTGCAGCAATTTTATCTGATGAAATAGTGATTTTAGATAATGTGCCAAGTATATCTGATGTAAAAGTTTTAAAAGAAATACTTCTAACATTAAATTGTAAAATATCTATTGACCAAAATAAATATACTATAGATAATACTAATTCAAAAAATGCTGAAATACCAGAAGTGTTATGTGATAAGTTAAGAGCCTCATACTACTTTATGGGAGCACTTTTGACTAAATATAAAAAAGCTGAATTGTATGTTCCCGGGGGATGTAAAATAGGAGCAAGACCAATAGATTTACATTTAAAAGGCTTTGAAGCAATGGGAGCGACAATAAAATGGGATGATGCTAAAATAATTATAGAGGCTGAAAACTTAGTAGGTACTAATATAACACTACCTATTGCCTCAGTAGGAACTACAATAAATTTAATGATTGCAGCAGTTAAAGCAACGGGTGTTACCACTATAGAAAATGCAGCAAAAGAACCTGAAATTGAAGATATAGCAAATATGTTAAATAAGATGGGTGCCAAAATATCTGGCGCAGGAACTAATACTATTATAATTGAAGGCGTTGATAAATTAAGTTCAGCGACACATAAAGTATTACCAGATAGAATAGAAGCTGGAACATATATTATAATGGGAGCCCTTTTAGGAAAAGATTTCAAAGTTTCAGGAATTATTCCGGAACACATTAATTCGCTATTATCTAAACTTGATGAAATGAATGTAACTTATAAAATAGAAGATGATGAAATTTATATTAATAAATGTGCTGAATTAAATCCAGTAAATATTAAATCGTTAGTCTATCCAGGTTTTCCAACAGATTTAGGTCAACCTATACAATTATTATTAACACAAGCAACAGGAACATCTTTTTTTGAAGAAACAATATATGAAAACAGATTGTCTCATACTAAATATTTAAACGATATGGGAGCAAATATTGAAGCAGAAGGTCAAAATGCTAAAATAATCGGACCTACAAAATTACAAGGTAAAAACATTGTTGCAGATGATCTAAGAGGTGGAGCAGCATTAGTTTTAGCAGGTTTAATTGCCCAAGGAACAACTGAAATAACTAATATAGATTTTATTTTAAGAGGTTATGAAAGAATAATTAAAAAACTTACAGCAGTTGGTGCTAATATAAGAGTTGAAGAAATATAATATAGAGAAGTTCTCTATATTTTTTTTGAAAGGAAACTTATGGAAAAAAAAGTGATAATAATATTCTTAATCGGAGTTTTGGTATCACTTATAATATATAATCTATATTCTACTAAAAAAATAGATTATTTAGTTATAGGTGACAGCATAGCAACAGGTAAAACAAAATATAATAATTCTAGTTACACATTTAATGATATATATAAAGAGAGTATTAATAATATTAATTCTTATAATAAATATTATGCAATAGAAAATATGACATCAAGAGATTTATATGATTTGATTAAACAAAATAATAAAGAAAAATT